>SDZZ01000199.1 GCA_004173255.1 Chitinophagaceae bacterium
GTATATTGACGCGGGTAAAATGAAAGTGTATTCGATCGATAGCATTAACCGGGAAAGCTGGATGAACGACCATATGGATCCGTGGCATAAGTCGGTCCGCCACCAGGAATGGAACAGTTATGTATATGAAGAGGTAGTGCCATTTATCCGTAACGACAGCGGGCAGGATATCATGATCTACGCCTGCGGCGCTTCTTTTGGCGCACTACATAGTATGAACCTGTTCCTCAAGCGCCCGGACATTATCAACGGCGTAATTGCCATGAGTGGGGTGTATGATCTGACCGAGTATACGAAAGGGCACTATGACGATAATGTTTATTTCAACAGCCCGGCCCATTATATAGCCAATCTTACCGACCACAGCATACTGGAACAGATCCGTGCCAGCAGGCATCTGCACATCCTGACGGGCAGCGGTGATTTCGAAGACCCGGCTGCAAGCGGGCGTTTTGCCAAACAGTTGTACGATAAGGGCATTAACTACGAACTTGATATCTGGGGGAATGACTGGCCGCATGACTGGAACACATGGCGCAAAATGCTGCCCCACTACATTGAAACAAGATTTTAAATGACGGCTTTCAATTGAAACAGGATTTTAAATGACGGCACTCAATTGAAACAGGATTTTAACCGGCAGCATTATAATCAACGGGGATTCCCGGCTGATGGGGCAATCAGCCGGTCGAGCAATTCACGGAACTCCCTGCCCGGCATCATCTGCGCGCCCATACTTTCGAGGTAGTCCGTATGCACCTGGCAATCGATCAGTTCAACCCCTTCCTGCTGCAGCTGGCGTACGTAACTGATAAATGCATACCGGGAGGCATTGCTTTCGAGACTGAACATACTTTCGCCGAAAAATACTTTTCCCATTCGGATGCCATAGAGCCCGCCGGCCAGGCGGCCGTCGCGCCATACCTCTGCACTGTGGGCAAAACCCAGTTGATGCAGCCGCGTGTATGCCTGTTCTACTTCATGGGTGATCCATGTGCCGTCCTGCCCCGGACGCGTTATCTTTTTGCATTGCGCAATCACTTCGGGGAAAGCGGTATTAACCGTAAAATCAAAATAGTTGCGGTTGAGCAGGGAGCGGACCGATTTGCTGATTTTGAGCGAGGAAGGTATCAGGGTAAAACGGGGGTCGGGTGACCACCAGAGAATCGGGTCTTCATCGTACCATGGAAAAATGCCATTGCGGTAGGCAAGCAGCAAGCGTTCGGGTGAAAGGTCACCGCCCATGGCCAGCAGGCCATCGGGTTCGGCTAAATGGGGTGGGGGAAAACGAAGTTCCTGATCCAGTACAAACAGCGCCATGGTAAAATAATCAGGCCGCGGTAACTTCTACCGTAGCGGCTATGCCGCGTTCAGTGATCGCGTCACACATGGGTTTCAGGTCATCATAAGAGCCCTGTTTCACCGCGTACTTTCCTTTGTAATGGATAAAATAGGAACACTGCTCGGCCTGTTCATGCGAATGGCCGCAAACCTGCATGAGTGTTTCGATAACCCACTCAAACGTATTCACCTCGTCGTTCCAGACCACCAGGCTGCATCCTTCATCTTCCAATGTAAGGAGGTCGGTGTCCTGTTCTGAATCGGTGCTGAACCCTGGTTTTGTACTTGCCATGTTTTTTTCTTTGTGTGCCGGAATGCAAGGCATCGGATTGATAGATGTCCGTTACCGGAATGCCTTAACTAAAAATCAGTTCCAAAGGTAGTCAAAAAACCGGTTTTCCTAAGCCCTGACACGATCGAATACTGTAACCAGACCGCGAATGGCGGGCTACTTTATTCTCTTTCAATGAAAAAAGCCCGCTCCGGTAACCGGGAACGGGCTTTTTCTATGCGGGTCAAATCGCCTGGGGCCGAAGGGTCAATCAGAGACCAAACAGGCTTTGGGCTTTTTCGTACGGGATATTCAGCAGGTCACTTTTGCTGTAACCGGTTTTTTCCAGTTCAGCAATCTTTGCAGCAGGAAGCACCACTGTCAGTACAGACGCCGCGGTCACCTCTTTTGAACTGACGGCGATCACCGACACCTCGCCATTTGAAACACTATACGACCATTCCACATTCCCGTCCTGGAAAGGGAGAAGGCTTACAGCTGCGTTTGTCTTTCCGAAAACCAATACCAGTCCGCTCTCAAGTACTTCATCATTTACTGCACTGGTAGAAAGAGCGCCGGAGTAAGCTGTAAGACCCTTGCCGGTCTGGGATCCTGCGGTAAAACTTACCGGGACCCATCCGGAAGCTGTTACGGTACTGGCGCCGGCGGCGGTTGTGTCAGTTGTTGCCGGATACAGTTCATCCTTGTTTGCTTTGTTGCAGCTGGCGAGAAAGAGTCCTGCGATGGCGGTTGCGATTATGAGCTTTTTCATGATTGTATTAATCTTTGATTTTTATTAGAATTTGTTGACAAGGATTGCTTCAGTGTAATCAGGTTGTGTGGCGATCACGATGTACTGGCCATTGGCCAGGCCTTTCAGGCTTACATACGACTGGGTAAGGCCAGCCTGTGTTTTAGTGATCATGGTTTCTTTTACCACGTTGCCCTGCATATCGGTAACGGTGATATTGAATGTACCGGTGCGGTCTGTATTCAGTTTAAGGGCAGTGCGGTCTTCGGTTTTGGCCGGCATTGCTTCAAACCTCGTTGTTACGTTGTCTTCGGCAACTGCGGCAGTACGTGCAACCGATGCACTGGTGGACGCAGATCCTTCTGTAATCATGAAGCCATTGAGGTAAGTGTACACGGAAGACTTCGACAGGTTGATTACTATTTTACCGGAAGCATCAGGGGTAAGACCTGTAAAGTATGCTTTGCTGGTATAGTTATAATAGGTGACTACTGATTTAACGAGTGAACCAAGGCTGAACACGCTGTTGTTGCCCGAGTTGGAACCGCGCGAAGCGTAAAATTCAAAATCGTATTTCTTGCCGGCGCTCAGGCCAGTGAACGTAATGGTGCGGCCCGATGCATTGGTAGAATAAGATGCATGACGCAGTACTTCTTTCGGAGCCATACCACCTGCGTAACCAGTACCGTTGTCGCTTACACCGCCGCTGTGGCTGATGACTGCTTTGACAGTAGAGGCAGAAGCATCAGAATAGCTAAGGGCAGGGCTGGTTGCGTTCCAGGATACACCTGTTCCCACGTTCCAGTTGTTCCAGTCACTTACTGAATAAGGATTTGATCCGCCATACACTTTCACCTTGATGTATTTCGCAGTGCTTGATGGAGGATTGGTGGTAGTAGTGCTTTTATTAACCGTCACCTTCACTTCATCGGTGGCAGTTGAACCGGAGTTGTCAGTAACTGTCAGGCGGAATACATACACACCTTCCACCAGGTTGGTAACTGAAGGAGCTGCCAGCGCGGCGCCGTTGATAGTGTAAGTGGAGGGGCCTGAAGTGAGTGACCAGTCATATTTTGCAATGCTTCCGTTTGCATCTGTACCCGAACCGGTCAGTTGTACTGAGTTGGTTGGAAGGGTAACAGTTACATCGCCACCGGCATAAGCTACGGGTGGGGTGTTTGCAGGAGCACCAAGACGTGTGGTAGTATACTGGAGCATCCACTCATACACGTTTTTGCCTTCTTCGCGATAGGACGGGTTGTAAGCCTGTGTCCAGGCATCGTGACCACCACCAGGGAAAATGGTTTTACGCGCCAGCGGATTAGGAGCCGGTGCAGTATTGATGTAGGTGATCCAGGTATTGGTAGTACCCACCTGGATGGTTGGGTCAGTCTGGTTGTGCAGGGCCCATACAGGAAGGTTATTGGTAGCAATGACCCTTGCTTTGGAAGGAGTGGCTGATTGTGCTCCACAAACAGGGACCACCGCTGCAATCCTGTTTACATAGGTAGCATTACCGGCAGTCTGCCAGGTTGCACCACCACCCATACTGAGACCGGTAACATATACACGGCTTGGGTCAACATTGTAATGGGCAATAGCGTAGTCGATGATGCCGCTGATGTTGGCGGGCTGTGGCCAGGCAACAAACTGCGGGGACAACACCACAAAACGGTGTGTTTGTCCGTTCACGACAAATGATTTGGGAAAGGTGCCGTTCTGTGCCAGTTTGGGAATACCATTGCTGAGCACCTTTGGTAAGGTAGATGAATTACCTGCACCAAGTTCGCCCATACCATGGATGAACACGATCAACGGATATTTGGTTCCGGTTGAACTGTATCCTTCGGGAAGATACTCGTAAAATGCATTGGTGTTTGAGGTCATCGAAATGTACTTCGCTGTCTGTACCTGTGCATGTAATGTGGTAAAAAAGGATGTTAGGATCAGGAGCATGGCAAATAGCCAGCTTGCGCGGAATGTTTGGTTTTTCATTTTCTGCTACTTAGGGTTTTAACGTAAAATTGAACTAAAATTGGTTGATCAGAAGCTGCTGCCACTTTTCAAGTTCTATGCCAATAACCCAATTATGTTGCGCATATTCCACTGATGCTGTTTTTGTTGATCGAGAATAAGTTTTTAATGCTATGTTCTTATTGAAATCATAAAAATTAAAGCTGCCTGAAGGAATGGCTGTGGAGTTTTATAAAAAAAAGTCGTCGGCTGAAATCCTTTACCAGTGTAGCTTCCGGACTACATAAATTTTTATAAGGTATTGTAGGGGTATACATATAACATATCATTGGCTTACGACATGGCACACATAATAAGTTTCATAATTTGTATTGGCACGGTGGTTGATTAGCGTGGAATCTACTCGACACATGCCTGAATATTTACTGGCGTAAATACGTTTTTGTCATCATACAGTAAGCAGTTTTAATATGTGTGGCGCAACATTACAATTTCTTCTATTGCGTAATCCCGCAATTGTATGTTATTAATGGTAAGCCTCGTGTTTGCATGGCGATGACATTATATGCTTTTATGATTGAATTTATAAAGTGCTTGTAAAAGGCATAAATTTTTGAGATCACCTGAAAAGTGGATAACTCTGGCGAAATTTGCGAACAATTAAGGCTTTCTGGCCTTATTGTTGAAATAGGCGAGGCCCGTTGCGTAAACGAAATAATTGTGCTTCCTCCTTCGTTTCCTGATGCCGGCGATCCAATACTGACTTGATTTTTTTTACCAAAAATTCAATTAGCATGAAAAACAACCTCAAAGGGCTTTCTTTCATTTTTATCCTTGTCATCACTTCCGTTTTCTGTCTTTCATTCAACTTCCGCGGTGTGCTTCATCCTGCAACCGGCCAGAAGCAGGCGCGTTCCGGCGTACTCAGCGCTACTGTTTCCGGAGTTGTTTCATCTGTATATGACAGTCTTCACCTGGAATCGTCGGGGCTCAGCAAGGAAGCTTATGAATTTACCCTGAAGGGGATTCATGAACTGCGTGCAAAGGGCGAGTTGGTAAATGACTCTATTGTGACCATCTGCGATTTCACCCGTCCGAGTTCCGAAAAACGTCTTTACATCATTGACCTCCGCAACTATCGCGTGTTGTTTAACACATGGGTGGCACACGGCCGCAATTCGGGTAAAGAAATAGCCGAGTCATTCTCTAACAGTATGTCTTCCTATAAGAGCAGCCTCGGATTTTACCGCACGGGTGAAACATACATCGGGGGCAACGGGCTTTCGCTCAAACTGCATGGCCTGGAAAAAGGGATTAATGACAAAGCACTGGAAAGAGCCATCGTATTACATGGTGCCGACTATGTAAGCCCATCGTTTTTACAGTCAAACGGTTTCATGGGTCGTAGTTATGGCTGCCCTGCCGTATCCAACAGGGAGGTAAAGCCAATCATCAATACTATAAAAGGTGGCAGCTGCCTGTTTATTTACTCCAATGATCGCAACTACCTTTCCCATTCTTCATTGCTGCACACGGCAGCTTAGGCCGCAGTGCCATTTACGCATCGCGATTGCCCTGTGATAGCGCCGGCCCGGTCGCTGCTGAACTTCCGGTGGGGCTAAGTGGGATCATTATTAGATAATCCTTAATTTAGCCGCTCATTAGATAACTATGCCAAGTAACGCCAATCGACAGTTTCTTGATTTTGAAAGACCGGTAAAGGACCTGATAGATGAAATAGAGATTACCAGGAACCGGCAGGAAAAGACCCGTATTGATATGGGGTCGCAGCTGGAGATGCTGGAAAAAAGCATTATCGAAAAAAGGTCCGAGATCACCAAGAGCCTCACCAGCTGGCAACGGGTGCAGTTGAGCCGCCACCCCGACCGCCCGTACACGCTGAAATATATAGATAAAATGACCGAGAACTTTGTGGAGCTGTATGGCGACCGCAATGTGAAGGACGACAAAGCCATGGTAGGCGGCTTCGCCTCGCTGAACGGTGAAACGGTCATGATCATCGGGCAGCAAAAGGGAATCAACACCAAAATGCGCCAGCTACGGAATTTCGGGATGGCCAATCCCGAAGGTTACCGCAAGGCACTACGCCTGATGCGACTGGCGGAGAAATTCAACAAACCTATTATCACCCTGATCGACACACCTGGTGCATTTCCTGGCCTGGAGGCCGAGGAGAGGGGCCAGGGCGAGGCCATCGCCCGCAATATTTATGAAATGATCCGGCTGAAGGTGCCGGTCATATGCGTAATCATCGGCGAAGGAGCCAGCGGCGGCGCATTAGGCATCGGCGTGGGCGATAAGGTCTTTATGATGGAAAATACCTGGTACACGGTCATCAGCCCCGAAAGCTGTTCGTCCATCTTATGGAGAAGCTGGGATAAAAAGGAGATCGCTGCCGAGCAACTGCGGCTGACTGCCGAAAAAATGAACGGCTTCGGCCTGGTCGATGGCATCATCCCTGAACCAGCCGGTGGCGCACACTGGGACTACCAGGAAGCAGCCGACAAGCTGAAAGACTACCTGGTACCCGTGCTGCAGGAACTAAAAAAATTCACACCCGAAGAACGCATCAATAACCGGATAGAGAAGTTTGGTAAAATGGGCTTCTGGGAAGAGATCTGATCCGCTTCGTTCCGGCTTTTCCAACACTTCAATCGTTTATCTTAAAACCGATACTAAATCATCATGTCACTCAGGCAAAAATTCACCGGCACAGGAATCGCAATCGTTACCCCGTTCAATGAAGACCGGTCAATCGACTGGAAGAACTATGCGAAGCTGGTTGAATTCTGGATTGATAACGGGACCGACTACCTGGTGGTACTCGGCACCACCGGTGAAAGTGCTACCGTGCATGGTGATGAAAAGCAACAGCTGTTTTCATTTATCAATGCACAGGTAAACGGTCGCATACCGCTGGTGGCGGGGATCGGTGGTAATGACACGCTGGAAGTAATTGAAGGATTCAGGAAGTTTGACCTCACAGGTTATGATGCCATCCTTTCGGTATCACCTTATTATAATAAGCCCAACCAGGAGGGGTTGTTCCAGCACTACAGGATGCTGGACGCCGCCACGCCATTGCCGCTGATGATATACAACGTGCCGGGGCGCACGGGTCAGAACCTCACCGCGGAAACGCAACTGCGTATTGCAAGGGAATGCCCGAACGTATTTGCAACCAAGGAAGCGAGTGGGAACCTGGAACAGGTAATGCAGGTGATCAGCAACAAGCCGGAAGGGTTTATGGTGATCAGCGGCGACGATGCACTTACACTTCCAATGATTGCCCTGGGGGCCGATGGTGTCACATCCGTGGTGGCCAATGCCTACCCGAAAGGTTTTTCCGATATGGTCCGTGCCTGTCTTGCCGGCGATTTCGCCGAAGGCCGCAGGCAGCATTACCGGTTTACCGAAATCATTTCCACCATGTTTGCCGAGGGCAGTCCGGCCGGTGTAAAAGCCTATCTTTCTGAAATGGGTCTTTGCAATAATATTTCCCGCATGCCTGTATGGCCTGTTGGTACCGCGTTACATGCAAAGATCAGGGAGCTGATGAAGACAGTCGATGCGATAGTGCCTGTATGATTATAGAACCCGGTAGGTTACCCCTTCTTTTGCCAGGTCGGTATTGGGAAATACCGCGCGTGTTTCGTTTTCAAATTCTTCCAGTGTATCATACTTGCTGCTGAAGTGGCCAACCAGTAATTTTTTTGCTCCGGCCTTTTCCGCAATCATGGCTGCCTGCACGGTGGTGGAATGGAAACGTTCAAA
>SDZZ01000200.1 GCA_004173255.1 Chitinophagaceae bacterium
CTTATAGAACAATAGAAAGACAGCATGGTTGGCATGTACATGGAATGGCGAAAGAGTGGCCCGGTTGCGCCTTCCGTGATTTCAAAGCGGCGGCGGACCTCGGGGGTTTCCAATTCGGAGAGTCAAGTCAAATCTCTTGGCATATCTTTTGTCCATCAAGAACCAACCTGTCTATCGCAGCGAAGCCCAATCGCATTTCTACGCCATAGCACTGTCGCTCTCGATCAGCAAACCTCCCAAACGCCCATAACCGCAAGATACAGACGACCATAGACACGCCAACGCGCGCTTGAACACTTCTCGAAACACGACCAAGGCCATCGAGCCTTCACCACCAATTCACAATGTCGCAATACGTCGGAAAGGTACACACCACCGCCTTGTACAGGAAGAGCAAGAAGAGCATGGACTGAGACATTACAGACAAACCTCGCATACTCGCGCGCATGGCACCTCATCGATGTGGGCGCTGACCCCCGTCCCCTCGGCCGCATCGCCTCGCAAATCGCCATCACCCTCATGGGCAAGCACAAGCCTATCTGGGACCCTTCAACCGACTGCGGTGATTACGTTGTCGCCGTCGGCCTTCACGACCTACACACCACCGGAAAGAAGCGTTACCAGAAGAAGTACTACAGCCACACCACTCGTCCCGGTAGCTTGAAGGAGATCACCATGGACCGCATGATGGAGAAGTGGGGAGGTTCAGAGGTCTTGAGGAGAGCTGTCAGGGGTATGCTGCCCAAGAACAGATTGAGAGATGACCGCATGGCTAGGCTGAAGAGTGAGTTTCTTCCCACCATACTATTTTCATCATGCAATGAGAGCATCTCTAACCACCGTATCTGCAGTGTTCGAGGGCGTTTCTCACCCCTACAAGCAAAACATCATCAAGGACTACACCCGTCCTTCAATAGCACAACAGCCCGAGGTCAAGGTCGCCTTTGCCCAACAGCAAAAGCAGCAATGATCGATTGCATCTTGTATTACTTAGCAACCACTTTTTTCTTCTTCACGGCGTTCAAGGCAAAATCTTGCATTGGGGTATCAATTGGTTTGTTTCGAATTTTTTTTTCCTTGTGTCAGGAAATCATTGTAAATATAAATCCTGCATGGGCCGAAGCGAAAAAAAGCGAGGGCTATGATAATTTCGCGATTTACCGGACAAATGTCGACAGGCGTTTTTCTGGAATGGCAAGGGAACTTGCATACCTGCATCTTTATTTCAGTGAAGTACTTGCGTACAATTATTCACAAAAAAACCAGCAGACCCGCAGACCAGTTAACCGGGAGCTTTATCTGGATGCGATAACTGATGTGTACCTCCGGAAACTGGTGATGGAGACTGGTGTGAAAGACCTGGTTTTTTCTTCGTATGACCTGCGAAAAAAAATTGATTCGTTCAGGGTGGATGAAAACATGAAGCAAAAGCTTTACCCCCTGTTGTTCCGTAACCGGGAAGAATTCACTTACATCGATTTCTGGGGCGACTGGTGCGGACCATGTATGTCCGAAATGCCCAAGTACCCGGAGATAATCCGTTCGCTCAAAGGAGAACCGGTCCGGTTCCTTTTCCTTGCCGTGTCGACCAGCCAGGAAGCAGTAGATTCAGTAAAAGCCAGGTTCGGGATTGAGGCGGATTTTGTTTGTTTAAGTGATAACGAAGTGTCCATCCTCAATGATGTCATGAAATTCCAGAGTTATCCAAGCCATTTCTTTCTCGATCCGAAAGGAAATGTTGTAAGCAACTCGGCCCGTTCAGCTGAATCATTGCTGAAATTGATGGATGAGTTTATGAAAAAAAATAACAAGGATTGACTTTGACATATCGATGTGTACTTTCCTTCAATCTCAAAGCTTTTTCCTGCTAATAACAAAGCGAACAAGGCTGCTCATCCGATCCTGTTTTATGCAACGGCGGCATGCAGGTCAGGCCACTGCTGCATGTTAACGACTGACTCCAGTTCAGCAACACAAGCGATTACTTCCGATTCCCTCAGGTAGTAGCCGGGGTTTGTCAATGGTAGTTTATATGCGATTGATCCTGTAATGAACTCCCACCAGTCGTTATATGACTCACCTACCAGTGTACGGATTGCCAGGTGGTCGGCTGCGGATGTATCAATAGAAAACTCCTGCTCGATGACCGTTTGGAACACTTCCGCCGTGTCACCATCTTCACTCTTTTGCAGGATATAATAAATCCATTTTACCAGGAGGCGGGCCTGGGAACCGGGGTCTGATGGTGCTTTTAAACCGAGGTTAAAATCAAGCTTTGGGATGGCAGGCCCCTGCGCACGGGCGCTGTTGATGGTCAGTGAAGTAACCCTTGGCCTTTTCTTCCAGTTGGCGATCATAATTGTTGTTTTAGTTACTGAACCGAAATAAGTTTCGTGATTGTTTGTCCGTCACCTTCCATGCGCACAATAAAAGTTCCTTTAGCCAGACCGGCAGGCAGGACCACGCTGATCCTGGTTGGCGATACCGGCTGGTAGCTTGCCTGAATATGTTTACCATCGATGCTGGTGAGTTGTACATTTTTTACAGTCAGGTTTCCATGGTCAATAAAAAATGACTGACCGGTAACGGGGTTAGGGAACAGGGTGAGTTCATACTCTTTTTTAAATTCAACCTTCACCGTATTGCTGAGTGTAAACCGCCCATCTTTATCAATCATCTTCAGCTGGTAATAGTTAAGGCCCTGTAATGGTGAGGCGTCGGTGAACTGGTAAGAACGGTCCGTGTTGGAGAAACCGGACGCGGAGACTGATCCAATGGATGCCATGCCTGAGGCCTGGTCCGAACGAAGGATTTCGAACCGGTCTGTATTCTGTTCAGATGCGGTTGTCCAGTCGAGTTTAACCGAACTCGGGAGTTTTTGTGCATGGAAGCCGAGAAGCTCCAGCGGAAGGGCGGTTAACGCAACGCCTATCCCCATCTGGCCAAACGTGGTCATCCGGTTTCGTCGGGCAAAGCCGCCCGACACGGTTCTTCCTGGCTGACCGGCCGCGGGTAGCAATGTGCCGGCCGGTACCGTCCAATCGGAAGCGACCGCCGACGCATCTGCCCTTCGGAGGATTGCAAAGCTGTTATCGGTTAAGCCATCCAGCGACGTAGTGGCGAGTTTAAGATCAAACCTGCCGGCTGCGGGGTTGGCATCCGGTACCAGGTGCCACACACCGGCATTGTTGACCGAGGCAAACGACGTTGCGGTTTCAACTGCATTTAAACCCGCATCTGATCCGGGTTTGGGGCCAAACGACGCAGTAATGTAGCTTACACCAGTCAGCGGGTTAGACATTAGCTCTTCGAGGTCTGCGGCGAACACATGTGATGCAGATCCTACAGGAAAACGGTAGCTGTTAACGGTTGCGGGACTGATATACCGGCGCAGGTTTCCCTGGATCCACGAATGGATAAAACCGGGGTTGCCTGCGTCTGCATCCATCGCGTTCGAAAGGGTAGAGGTAACCGTTGCAATAAAATTACCGGTTAGTACCTTACCATTTGTTAACAACCAACGGGTGGAGCTGATATCGGACGAAAGGTTGAAGCCGGAGTTGTTTACAAGGATAGAACCAAAGGTATTTGCGCTTTTTACCGCCTGTATTCCGGTAGCTGAAAACTCAAAACTGCCGGTGCCATAACTATAGGGCGTTGTGCTTTCGTCCGTAAAGTCGGCTGTTCCTGCCGCCTTTGCAATAACAACCGTTCCATCATTCTTCAGGGTACTGTTGTTATCGAGCGAGAACCCGCCGGCAACAAACAACAAACTGTTGCCGGTAACGGACACCTGTGAACCCGCTGTCAGTTTGATGGCAACCTGAGCCACCACCCTTGTAGTGGCAAACAGTATAAGAATAATCGGGATAAAAATCTTTTTCATTTGAGTGGGTTTACGCGCGTTTTTCCTGCGCTGGTTCCTGTCCGTCATGCTGGGCTGTCATCATTGCGTTAGCCAGCGCCTGGTAGATGCTTGTCCACGCTTCACTTAAATCCGGATTCCATTCGTTTCCCAGTCCTTTCTGCAGGGTGAAGAGAAGCGCATTGCCGACTGCGTCATAATGATGGTCCTGTACGCCATAATGTGTATGGCGTCTTGCCATTTTCCGGACTTCTTCGATGATATTATCCAGCCGGTCAAGCCGGGTGATCACATAGGATAACATGGTCATCAGTTTTTTTGATTGTTCGGGTATCGATGAGCGGATGAACATCGGGCGCACCTCGGGCATCGTTTCAAACAAGCGCGTGTAGAAGATGCTGCCTACAGTTACCTGGTCTATCGTTGATACCAGGCCCCAGCTATTTTGTACAAGGGTAATCTGTTGTTGGGTCATTTGATCGGTTTAATCTATTTGGTTGTTATTTATTCAGCTTGTTGAAGACGTTATTGAAGTTTTCACACATTACAATTTCTTCCCTCTTCGCCTCCTCCCTGATTGCTTTTATGATGCTTTGCAGTGTTTCGCCGTCGCGGCTCACGATCCTTGTGTCTGCGTTGGTTTTTTCCAGCATATACCGGATCAGTCGCCAGGCATCGGTCCAGGTTTCACTGGTCTTTGCATTTTTTGCGGCCCGCATCATCACGGTCAGGCCCTCTTCGTTCACCCGGTTCACCTCGGCGCCATGTTCAATCAGCAGGATGGCGGCATCGTTTTCCTTTTTTGTGGATCCCATGGTGGCAAAGAGGATGTTCTTATATCCGTTTACGTTTTCCACGTTTGGGTCTGCGCCGGCTTCGAGTAGTTCGCCAACCAGTGGCAGGGGCAGGTATTGCGTTGCCTCATACAGTGCAGGAGTGGCCGGTGACCCGCTATCGATCAGCAGCCGGATAGTGAGTTGGTTCATCTGGTCATCAAACGGAAAACTCATCGGGTTGCTTCGGATACGAATGGCGAATTGCAGGTAGTTAAGCCGGTAGTACTCCAGTTCGTCCGACCCCGTAACCGACAGATCCTTGCCCTTGATGAGTTGCTTCAGCAGGACGGTGTCATTCTTTTCGATGGCATTGGCAATTGCCAGCTGCTGTGGATCGGTGTAGTAAACTTCTGCAAACGTGCCTGGCTGGCGGGAGGCTTTTAGTTTGTTGGAGATAAAAATTCCGGACGCAATGCAGAACGGCAGGAATGCAAAGAACCCGGAAAAAATCCTGCTGAAGGTCGACTGGCTGAAATGCAGCGGCAATGCTGCCAGCAGGATCACTGCCACGGAAACAGAGGCTAGAATGATCGACCAGCCGCCTTCCATGTACCCGATCTTTTTGCCGTTGGTAATGACAAAGAAAGCGATGACCGCGATCAGCAATGCTGCTGTATTGAGACCGATAAAAATCCAGATGATCCTGGTCATGATGAATAGTTTAATGTCGGGAGCGATTAGCCAGCAGGTCCCTGAGTTCGGTGATCATGTTTTGGAAAGCGATCGGATGCTCCTGCCGCAGTGTTTTGTTTCTTAAAGCAGCAAGGAGTGAAGAGCTGATCCCGGGAGAGTTTAAAAAAATCAACCGATCGGTGGCGACGCTTTCATCCAGGTCGCCCTCGCCTGCTTCCAGGCGGCTGATCGCTTCGATAATCATTTCCCGGGACCACTCTTCTTCCTCTTGTGCTGTTGCTGAATAAACATCACTGAACCCGTCCAGGTGGATGTAGATCTTTTGTCCCCCGTTCATCCGGAACAATTCTTTTGAGGTGAAAGGGGACATTTATTTAGTTTAAAAGGTTTAATGGTAGATGGCTCGATTGTAATTAGGTTAATGGTCGATGGCTAGATTGCAATTAAGGTTAATGGTCGATGGCTCGATTGTAATAAGGTTAATGGTTGATGGTCCTGATTCTCAAATACTGCTTTATGGTATCGATTCTTTTAAAAAGGTCGCAGGCCACTGGTCAATCGAATCATAAGGTGTATTTCCTACCTGCTTCGACACCTGTGAGAAATCCGGGGAGTTTTCCATCAGCCACTTTGCTTGCTGAAAAAATTTTCCTGGAGACCACGATAGCCAGTGCAGCGATCAGGAGATACATGAATAGTTTCACGGTAATTATTTGTTGGCTGTTAAAGTCCTGAACTGTTCCTTCAGCTGGTTCAATTCATTTTTCAGCGTGTTCACGTCATTCTTCAGTTCTTCGATAACTGCCTGTTGTTCCTGTATTGCTTTCACTGCTACCACGCTGAAATTCTGGTAAGCCACCGCTTTCAGGTTGTCGGGACCTTTTGTCGTTACAAATTCAGGGAACAGCTGTTCCACATCCTGTGCAATGAACCCCCAGGACAGCGGGTCGCCTGACTTGTTATCATTGTAGTGATACTTCTTTGCTTTAAGGTTCAGCAGGAGGGGTAATACAGATGGTACGTCGGTGATATCCCTTTTGCTCCGGCGGTCGGATACCACTACATACTGTCCATCGGTATCCCGGATAAATGCTTTGATCACGCCATTAAATGCAAAGTCAAAATCATCTGCGAAGTCAGTACCCAGTTCCCAGTGGTTAGCGTTTCCATTCCGTTCTATCCGTAAACCCGCTCCGTCCACCGGGTATCCATCGAAGCTTTGTTTGATGTGTAGTTTTGCAAGAGGGTTTATCATGCCTAATCCAACTTTTGTACTGGCCGGGTTTCCGGAAATCTGGGTTTGGCCGAGTGTAATGCAGTTACTACACCCTACCACGGAGTAGGCACCGATGGCGGAGGCTGCTGTGAGGTCGGTTGAGTTAACGTTCGCGTGGTACCCGAGACCCATGTTGTTGGTGCCCGTAAAATTGTTAGTCAATGCCCCGGATCCGAGTGCCGTATTCCCAATGCCGCTCGTATTATTAGTCAGGGCGTTTTCGCCAATCGCCGTATTGTTACTTCCGGACTTATTATCGTACATCGCCTGCTGACCGACCGCTGTATTGGAGTTTCCGCTGTTATATTGCATCGCAAACGACCCGATTGATATATTATAGTCCCCGCCTGTGGCCATTTCCATTGCTTTCTGGCCGATGGCAACATTGTTGAATCCTGAAGTCATTGTATGCAGGGCCAGGTGTCCCAGTGCAACACTGAATCCCCCGTCTTCCAGACCATATCCGGCCTCGAATCCAATTGCGGTGTTGCCAGTGCCCCGGTTGTTGTTCAACAATGCTTTCGATCCGATCTCCGCCGCTGTCTCCAGCTTCGTGTTCTTCACCGTGAACATCGGTGGTGCCGCAGTTCCACTGATCGTTCTGTGGCTGATTCTGGGTGCCGTCGTCTTCACCGTCACGTTCAAGTTCATTCAGTTCCGCGGTATCAAGCGATCTCTGATCCTGGTGAGCGGCAAAGAAGACGAAGCCGATGCACCAGGAGAAGTCAGCCACTTCCGGGCTCTCACGGCCGCAGTGTCCGGAACCGTGGGACTGGGGAACATTGCAGGTGTGGCGGTCGCAGTCACGCTGGGTGGACCAGGGGCGACCTTGTGGATGATCCTCGCCGGACTGCTGGGAATGGCCTCGAAGTTCGTCGAGTGCACCCTAGGCGTGAAATATCGGGATATCAACGAGGACGGCACCGTCTCGGGCGGGCCGATGAAGTACCTCACCAAGGGACTCGCCGAGCGAGGTCTTGCAAAGGTCGGGAAGGTGATGGCTGTCTTCTACGCCGTCATCATCACGTTCTTCGCCATCAGTGGCGGCAACATGTTTCAGGCCAATCAGACGTACGCGCAGGTCCGCTCGGTTACCGGTGGCGACGAAGGCTTCCTCGGTTCGGACGGTGCGAAGGCAGTGTTCGGACTCGTGATCGCACTCATCATCGGCCTGGTCATCATCGGCGGCATGAAGTCCATTTCGGCCGTCACCGCAAAACTCGTTCCTTCCATGGCGTTGGTCTATGTCGTCGCGTGCGGCGTCGTCATCGCCGTGAACTTCCGGTCCGTTCCGACGGCGTTCGGTGCCATCTTCGACGGCGCGTTCTCACCCGAGGGCGTGGCAGGCGGAGTACTCGGAGTGATGATCATCGGGTTCCAGCGCGCGGCCTTCTCCAACGAGGCCGGGTTGGGATCGGCTTCCATTGCTCACTCGGCCGTCAAGACCAGACATCCGGTCACCGAAGGATTCGTGGCAATGCTCGAGCCCTTCATCGACACTGTGGTCATCTGCACGGCAA
>SDZZ01000696.1 GCA_004173255.1 Chitinophagaceae bacterium
GCGTGCGGGAACGTTCTTAATAGTGAAATCCTTTAGTTTTAGTCCCTTTTTCACTTCACTCCAGTCCAGCGGGGTAGACACAGTTGCGCCCGGTTTTGGCCTCACCGAGTAGGGGGCTGCAAGTGTTGCCTGTGGCCGGTTCTGAAGGAAGTCAAGATATATTTTTCCCTTGCGGAGTTTGGTAGCGCGTTCGATGCTGGTAAACTTCGGAAGCTGTGCCTGCACCAGTGTAACAATTGCGCGGGCAAACTCCTTGGACTGTTCATAGGTATATTTTGCGCCAAGCGGAATATAAATATGTATACCGGTGGATCCCGATGTTTTTACATAACTGTCCACCTTTATCGCGTCCAGCACCTCTTTTGTCTTCAGGGCGGTTTCAATTACTTTGTCAAACGTGTTGGTGTCCGGATCGAGGTCAATGATACACCAGTCGGGGTGATCCGGTTTTTTGATGGTGCTGCTCCATGGATTGATCTCTATTGCACCCAAAGATGCCATATACAGCAGGCTTGCCTCGTTGCTTGCTACCAGGAATTCCTTGTCCTGGTCTTCGGCTTCACTCCGGTACGGAAAGGTTTCCAGCCACTCGGGCACTTTCCCTTTTACGTCTTTCTGGTAAAAGCTTGGACCGTTGATCCCGTTGGGATGACGGTTCAGCGACTGAGGCCTCCCTTTGAGGTAGGGCAACATATAAGGCGCGACCTGGTAATAATAGTTGAGCATATCCCGCTTGGTAAACTTTTCCTTTGGCCAGTAAATCTTGTTGAGGTTGGTAAACTTCAGCGTTTCCCCATTTATCGTCCGCTCCTGCGATTCATCTGTTGGGTTCAGCAATGTTTTACGGTCAGGCTTTCCCTGTTTTTTCAGCAGGTTTTTTTTATGAAGTACATTTTTTTTCACTGCTTGTTTTACTGCCATGGCTTTTTCTTCTTTTACCTGTGATGCTTTTTTATCAACCCGCATGCCTTCGAATGACGGATGCCGCATAACGCCGTCGCTGGTCATTTCTGTATAAGACACCTCGCAAACGAGTTCCGGTTTCAGCCAGGTCACTTCTGCGTGGGGTGGATTGGGGCGGAAACGCGAAGGTTTATTGACATCCGGCTCCTCGCTGAACGGATTGGTCTTTGAAATAACTTTTTTAAACTGCGCCATCATTTCCGTTTGCAGTTTGTCTGAAAAGCCGGTACCAATTTTACCCGTATAATGAAGTTTGTTTCCCTGATACAAGCCGACCAGTAATGCACTGAATGATTTTGCTGTGCCTTCATTCCGGGTAAATCCACCAATCACCACTTCCTGCCGTTGGTTCACCTTTATTTTCAGCCACTCTTTGGAACGGGCGCCGGGCAGGTACTCTGAATCCCGTTTCTTGGCCATAATCCCTTCCAGTTGCATCTTCTGGGCCGCTTCAAAAAATTCAGTGCCTGATGCATCAAATGCCTGGCTCAGCAGGATCATTTCATTTTCGGGCAGGATGTCGGCAAGGAACCGGCGGCGTTGCTCGAGTGGAAGATGCAGGAGGGAATACCCATCGTAATACAGTAGATCGAAGACATAGAATTTCAATTCGCCGTCGGCTTCACTGCGCCAGTTCTGCAGCCGTCCAAAATCGGAGCGTCCTTCTTCATTTACCACGATTACTTCCCCGTCGATTACAGCCTTTATACCGAGCTTTTTCAGCTCGTCATAAACCGGGTAAAATTTTTCATCAAATGATTTGTT
>SDZZ01000697.1 GCA_004173255.1 Chitinophagaceae bacterium
CTTAAAGACCGGTCGATAAACCGGTCTTTTTTTATGGCCGGGATTTACCGGATGTTTTTTGCTAAAACGAATTAGTTGTATATTGATCCCCGTTTAAAACGATTACTTACAGCTAAACCACGGACGATTGATGAAACGACTGCTGCCATTGTTCCTGCTTGCGATCCTGTTCGCATTTACCCGCATCCATGCACAGACCGCTCCGGCCACAAGACCCTGGAATGCCACGTGGATAGCGGCTTCCAATGACCCGGGAACAGAGTACGCCGTATATTATTTCCGGAAGGACATCAGCCTGCCTTCCAAACCAGCCACCTTCAACATCCATGTTTCGGCCGATAACCGGTACAAATTATTTGTAAACGGAAAGATGGTTTCCCTTGGCCCGGCCCGCGGGGACCTGTCGCACTGGAATTTTGCAACAGTCGACCTCGCCCCGTTTTTAACTGCCGGAAAAAATAATGTTTCAGCCATTGTGTGGAACGAAGCACAGTCAAGGCCCGAAGCCCAGATTACTTTACGCACCGCCTTCATTGTGCAGGGGCAAACAGCTGCAGAAGACATACTCAATACGAACAATACCTGGAAATGCATCCGCGACAACGGCCATGCACCAATACCGGGATTCTTTTTTGCAGCCAGTACCGGTGAGATGGTCGATATGAACCGATCGGTCCAGGACTGGTGGAAACCGACACTTGACGATAGCTCCTGGCCACCTGCTGCCAGTCTTTTTGAGGGCAAACTGAAGGGCATGTCGGACGGATTCGGCTGGATGCTGGTACCATCGCCCATTCCGGAGATGGAACTGGTGAACCAGCGCATCCCCGTGCTTCGTAAGGCAATGGGCATGACGGTTCCCCCCTCGTTTCCCGGGAAAGGGCAATCGCTGACCATACCGGCCAACAGTTTTGTTACGCTGCTGCTGGACCAGACCCATCTCACCAACGCATTTGTAACCCTCAACATGAGTAAGGGCAGTGGTGCAGGTTTATCACTCAGTTATGCCGAGTCGATGTACGAAAACATCAAACAGTCCGGTGGTCGTAAGCCAAACCGCAACGAAGTGGAAGGCAAGGATTTTGCGGGCCGCACCGACAGCATTCTATCGAGCGGTGCCAGCGGACAAAGTTTCACCACACTCAACTACCGTACTTACCGCTATATCCGCATGCGTATCTCGACCAAAGACGAGCCACTGGTGATAGATGACCTGTACGGGACTTTTACCGGTTACCCTTTCCGTCAGACCGCCATGTTCAACGGGGGCGGGGATGAAGTAAAAAAGATTCTCGACATAGGATGGCTGACGGCCAGGCTGAATGCAACCGAGACTTATATGGACTGTCCTTATTATGAGCAACTGCAGTATATCGGTGACACGCGCATCCAGGCAATGGTATCGTACTACTACAGCGGTGATGACCGCCTGGCGCGGAATGCACTCAACCTGATGGACAATTCCCGTTTGCCGGAAGGGGTGACACTGAGCCGTTATCCGACTCACAGTACGCAGATCATTCCCACTTTTTCGTTGTGGTACATTGGTATGCTGCATGATTACTGGATGTACCGGCCGGATGGTGGATTTATAAAAGATAAACTCGTTGGCGCAAGGGCCATACTGGATTTTTTTGCAAAGTACCAGTCTGCCGACGGCTCACTCCGCAATACACCTTACTGGACATTCGTCGACTGGGCACCGGGCAAAGACTGGTCTGTGGG
>SDZZ01000698.1 GCA_004173255.1 Chitinophagaceae bacterium
AAGAAATGATAATGAGATGGAAGGGGTCCTTGGCTTTTCTGTCACCGCTGTAAAGAAAAAGCGTGCTGACCGAAGTAAAAAACTCTGGTCAGCACGCTGAAGGATTTTTGCGGGTGATGTTACGCCTCCGCCTCCATGTAGCTCTCCACCGGCTCGCAGGTACAGATCAGGTTCCTGTCGCCAAATGTATTATTTACCCTCGCCACAGTTGGCCAGAATTTATTCAATGTAACATAGTACAGCGGGAATACTGCCTGTTCGCGGGTATAACTATGTTCCCAGGTAGAATTGATCACCAGCGATTGCGTATGTGGCGCATGCTTCAGCGGGTTATCGGCTTTGTCCGATTTACCTTCCTCGATTGCACGGATCTCGTCACGGATCGAAAGCATTGCATCACAGAATCGGTCCAGCTCGGCTTTGTCTTCACTTTCCGTTGGTTCAATCATGATGGTACCCGGAACCGGGAAACTCATGGTTGGCGCGTGGAAGCCGTAATCGATCAGGCGTTTGGCCACATCTTCTGCTTCAATACCCGCCGTTTTCTTGAACGGACGAAGGTCAACAATAAATTCATGCGCGCATTGCCCGTTATGGTTGGTATAAAGGATATCATACTGGCCATCCAGACGTGACCTCATATAGTTTGCATTCAGGATCGCATATTCAGTTGCCGCCTTAACCCCTTCCTTACCCAGCAAACGGATGTAGCCGTAAGAGATCAGCAGGATACTTGCGCTGCCGTAAGGTGCCGCCGATACTGCGTTTGAAAGCGTTTCATCATCAAGGCTTACATGTCCTGGCAGGAATGGCTCCAGGTGTTTTTTTACACAGATAGGACCCATGCCCGGACCACCACCTCCATGCGGGATCGCAAAGGTCTTGTGCAGGTTGAGGTGACATACATCCGCGCCAATCAGGCCCGGAGCGGTCAGTCCAACCTGGGCATTCATATTTGCCCCATCCATATAAACCTGTCCGCCATGCTGGTGAATGATAGCGGTAATATCCTTGATAGTTTCCTCGTATACTCCGTAGGTGCTTGGATACGTGATCATGATACCCGATAGGTTGGCAGCATGTAACTCTGCTTTTGCTTTCAGGTCTTCCATATCCACATAGCCATTGTCCAGGGCCTTTACCACCACCACTTTCATTCCGCACATCACTGCACTGGCAGGATTGGTACCATGGGCGGAGATTGGGATCAGCATCACTTTACGGTGATGGTCACCGCGGCTTTCATGATAAGCCTTGATGGTAAGCAGTCCGGCATACTCGCCCTGCGCGCCGCTGTTTGGCTGCAGGCTGCATGCATCAAATGCCGTGATTTCGCACAGATATTTACCCAGCTCGTCCACAATAAACTTATAACCCTTCGCCTGCGACTTCGGTACGAACGGATGCATTTTTGACCAGTGTGCCCAGCTCAACGGCATCATTTCGGTGGCTGCATTGAGTTTCATGGTGCAGCTGCCCAGGGAAATCATGGAGGTGTTCAGGGAAAGATCGCGGTTTTCCAGTGACTTGATATAACGCATCATCTGGCTTTCACTACGGTGTATGTTGAATACAGGGTGGGTTAAAAAGTTCGAGTGACGCACCAGCGACTGTGGCAGGTGTTCCGGCTCCGCTTCTTTATCAATTGAAAACGCTACCGGATCGGTATCGTTTTCAAAACAATTGATCAGGTCATACAGGTCATCCGGATTGGT
>SDZZ01000699.1 GCA_004173255.1 Chitinophagaceae bacterium
ATCGATAGGAAACAAAAACACGGTGTCTAGGACATCAAGGCCCGGGGCCGCGGCTGCGGTCCCGGTCAGGCAGAATATACAAAATAAGATGAAACCGCGCATAGTCATGACTTCCTCGTTCTCATTACCCTGCAGGCACAGGAGCAGCTTCGAGACCAAAAATCTTCGCCACTGAGGGCACACCTAGTTTGTTGAAGATGAACACGTAGTAGAAACCTGGGGGCGCATTATTGCGTGAAAGTGGGAACGTGATCCGAACGCGGTTGCCCACCTGCTGGAACCCACCTTCGATAAATCTTTGCCCTGTATCAAAGGAATGAGTTACGGATCCCAGACGAACAAAGGTCACACGTGAGACACCGACTGCATTCGAAAAGGGAATTTCCTGTACAGTTCCATAGCCCATGTTCGGGTTGAAATTTCCAAGCACAGGTCGAGGTGCAAAATTGCCATTTCCGTCGAACAAATAGGGTGGATAGTAGATCTCGGCGTTCAAGTTAGTAAGCGGTCCAGGGGCTCCGCCGCCGCCCGTGAGTACGGATCCATCTTTAAGAAGAAGGGAAATCGAATGATACATGCGAGCGAGAGCTGCCGGACGAAGATCCCGGAACTGATGCGTATCTGCACTCCACATTTCGGCCATCAACGCTGGATCGATCAGTTTGTTTTCGTAAGCACTGCCTCCTGAGACGAAGACGTTACCAGTGGGCAGAACGGTGGAGTTGGCCCAGACACGACGTCGACGCATATCCGGTAGAGGAGTCACCTGTGGCCAGCCGCTCGTCACGTCTACAGAAACTGCCTGCTGAGAGCCGAGAGCTTGTGTGTCGCCGTAGCTTGTGCCGCCGGCCTGAAAGATTTTACCAGGTCGGTACATGACGGCTGTTGAGGTATGCGATCGCGTTTTATCAGGTAAGTTTCCAGCCAGCTGGGTCCCTCCGTTGCCCGCCCAATCAAGAAAGTACATCTGGTTGCCGCTCATGCCGAACACTCGTCCATTGGGTGCAACGAAGTCCCTTGGATAATACCACTTCCCTTCGGCATCACTTGTAATCGCTTCATTTGCTGCGTTCCAAAGAGGCCTCACCGTACCGTTGACGAATATTTCTGGGGTGTGCATCGGCTGACCAGGTTGGTCACGTCCACCGTGAATGAGTGTTTCGCCACTTGGCAAAGTGATAGTAGTTGGATACCAGCGAGCAAAAGTCATAGCAGGTTTGGGCAGAAGTCGTTGCGTGGAGGACTCAAAAACTGTCGTCGCGTGAATTCCATTATTAATAGGATTCCGGGTGTCACCACCCGCAGCAATAACGTTGCCGCTCGGCATTAAACTGGCACCTGAACAAAAAGTGTCAACGCCTGTTGTATTGGGCAGCAACTGATGAGCACCAAAACCTGCCGCAGGGTTCCAAATATCGTATGTAAACTGAGCACTTTGAATTCCCTGCTGAGTTGTTCCCCAGCTATAAACCTTGCCATTGGGCAAAACGGAAGCATGGATCGGGATAATAGGCCAATTAAAAACCTGTGACCAACGACCGAATTGATTGTCGCCCGGAGCAGCAAGCGCTGCGCTTTGCCAGCTGCAAAGGAGCATGATGAGATACAGTTTGTTTTTCATTTCGCTTATCCTATGTGATATCTGCTTTCGCGAACAGACTATGTGGATTGTAAGAGCCGGTTGCATGACGATAAGAAACATTCTGCCTGT
>SDZZ01000700.1 GCA_004173255.1 Chitinophagaceae bacterium
GTATCATCGGTGCTGGTCCGGCAGGCATTTCGATCGCCCTGCAATTTATTGGCCGGCCGGAACAAAAAGTAATCCTGCTGGCAGGAGGTGCCTGGACTGAAACAGCTGTTAACCAGGATCTCCACCGTGGTTGTGCAGAGCCAGGAACCAGCCATGAACCATTGGAAGAAAACCGGAGAAGGCAGTTCGGTGGAGCATCTGCGGCCTGGGGTGGCCGGTGCTTGCCATTCGATCCTATTGATTTTGAGAAAAGATCCTGGGTGGCTGATAGCGGCTGGCCGGTATCTTTCGAGGCGCTCAAAGCGTACTACCCGAAAGCTGCTGCACTGTGCAAAACTGGTTCGGCAAACTTCACGGTTGATGGCGGGAAAGAAAAGGAGATTTTACCTG
Source organism: Chitinophagaceae bacterium (assembly GCA_004173255.1). GTDB lineage: Bacteria > Bacteroidota > Bacteroidia > Chitinophagales > Chitinophagaceae > JBEVJC01. The sequence continues at coordinate 391 of SDZZ01000700.1, forward strand.
GCTTGAAAATGGAGGCTTTCACAGATGATACCATTGAACGCTGGAGTCCACCGGTGAATTTTGCTAAAACATACCGGCATGAATTAGAGCAGGCGCAGCATATAGAGGTTTGGCTCGATTCCCATGCCCTGCAACTCGACATGACAGAAGCGGGAAAAATTGATACTGTCACCGTTTCAGTATTAAACAAAGCAAAAAAGATTGCTGCCCGCATCTTTGTCCTGGCTGCAGGTGGAATTGAAAATCCGCGTCTCTTACTGGCCTCAAAAAATGACTTCTACCCGGCGGGGATCGGCAACCAGCATGATAACGTTGGGCGTTATTATATGGCCCACCTGAACGGCACTTATTTGAAGATCGCACCAACAAACCGGGAAACGTTGAATATGGATTTTAGCCGGGATGGCAAAGTGTATACACGGCGACGCTGGCAGCTATCAGCAAAAAAACAACGGGAGGCCGGGCTGCTCAACAGCATTTTTTTCCTGCACCATGCAGAAGAAACGACCGGCCACCGGGACGTAGTATTTTCAGCGGTATTTTTAGCCAAGGGGTTGAAGTCACTTGCAGCACAACGCTCGCTTGCTGCCGCAAACAAAACCTTTCGCCTGTTAAGGCCGGCGTTAAAAGAACACCTGCTGAATGTTGGAAAGAACGGGTTTCGATCAATTCCTTTACTAACAGGATTGTTGCGAAAGCGTATATCCACTTACCGGCTACCGTATATACTGCCTGCAAAAAATGCAGCCTGGCTGGGTTTGTATTTCCAGGCCGAACAAACGCCTAACCGCGAAAGCAGGCTAACTATTTCCGCTGATGAAAAAGATGCACTCGGCATGCCCCGCGTGATTGCGGGTATACAATTTAATAAACAGGACCTCGAAGCAGTTGTAGCAACACACAACCTCTTTGCAGATGCATATACCCAGGCTGGTATTGGTGCACTGGATTATACAGAGGCAGGTCTCCGTGCCTACCTGGATAAACAAATAACAGCTTTCAATTCTTCAGCACACCATATAGGCACAACGCGTATGTCGGCCCATCCGGAAAATGGCGTTGTCGATAGTGATGCAAAAGTGTTTGGATTATCAAATCTATACGTCGCAGGTTCTTCCGTTTTTCCGACGGGTAGCCATGCAAATCCAACGCTTACCATCGTAGCCCAGGCATTAAGGCTGGCGGTTCTAAGGAGTTTTATTTTCATGCATACCCAACAATTCAACGTTCAAACTTCAATCTTCGATTTTCAAGACCGCAAATGCCCTACTTGTGTACGGCAGGTATCCTCATACGACCGAGTTGTGCTG
>SDZZ01000201.1 GCA_004173255.1 Chitinophagaceae bacterium
TTGGCGCAAGGGCCATACTGGATTTTTTTGCAAAGTACCAGTCTGCCGACGGCTCACTCCGCAATACACCTTACTGGACATTCGTCGACTGGGCACCGGGCAAAGACTGGTCTGTGGGTTCACCGCCCAGGAGCGCCGACGGTGGTTCGTCGATCATCGACCTCCAGTTGTTGTGGGCCTACCAGTGGATGGCGGCGATGGAAGCAAAAATAGGGTCGGTTACCAATGCTGGCGTTTATAATTCAAAGATTTCACAGTTGAAACAAACCATCAGCAAACGATACTGGAGTGCGGAAAAGAAAATGTTTGCCGATACAGATGAAAAAACCCATTTCTCCCAGCATGCCAATTCACTGGCTATCCTGACCGGGATGGTGAAACCGGCCGATCAGCCCGCACTTGCCAGGCTGATGCTGTCGGACAAATCACTTACCCAGTGCACTATCTATTTCAAGTACTACCTGCACATGGCACTGGTGAAAGCCGGGCTGGGTAACGATTACGTAAAGTGGCTGGATGTGTGGCGGGATAATATCAATGCCGGGCTGACCACCTGGGCAGAGGAACCCAATGTATTTACCACGCGGTCCGACTGCCACGCATGGGGCAGCAGCCCGAACATTGAATTTTTCCGGACCGTACTTGGGATCGATACCGATGCACCGGGATTCACCAAAGTAAAAATTGAACCAAGGCTGGGGGAACTGAAAAATGCAGCGGGAGAAATTTTGCACCCCAACGGTAAGCTCACGGTGGACTACCAGCTTGAAAAATCAAAATGGAAAATCAGGATCATGCTGCCCGCCAACACAACGGGTACGTTGGTCTGGCAAGGAAAAAATTATCCGTTGAAGTCAGGTGCAAGTTCATTTGACCTGTAGGCCTGGCCCCCGGGATTCATTTAAAGTGCGATCGGTTGGGTGTAAGGATCATCCATGTTAACCCGGCCACACCTGCCATCATAAACAGCACGGCAATGTACTGCGCCTGCGTCAGACAGGCGTTACCGATGCAATACACGGGATTCAGTTTGATGTATTCCATAAAAAAGCGTTCAACACCATTGAGGGTAATGAAGAGAAAGAACATGAGCCCCGGCCGGCGGATTTTATTCCTGAATATCCACAGGAGGCCGAATAACAACAGGCAGAGTAATGACTCATAAAGTGAAGTGGGGTATACGGGCTGGGAGAGCACATTGCAGTAACTATCCACGCATCCTTCCAGGAACTTACCTTCCAGGTTTACATTGTGCGGATAGTTGAACGCCCAGGCCCAGTCTGGCAGCCAGCCCAGCCAGCCCGGCTTTGACTGCAGGTTGACAATGCCCCAGTCGCCATCACCTGATAAATGACAACCCATCCGCCCCACTGCATAAGCCAGCATCATGCCCGGGCTGCCAACATCCATTGCATCGATCAGGCGGATGCCCATCCGCTGGGTGGTGATGTACAAAAAAATACCGGCACCAAAAATAAACCCGCCGTAAAAAACCAGTCCTTCAAAACTGGTGAAGAAGGTCACCGGGTCGGTAAACAATTGCGCAACATGTTCCAGCTTTGCAAATAGAATGGCTCCCACAAATCCACAGGATGCACACCAGAAAAGCAGCCGGTCCGTGCGCTGGTGGGGATATACCAGTATTTCTTTTTCCGTCGGACCGGTACCTTCCAGCGCTCGCCGGCTGGCATAGATATAAAGCGTTGCAAGAAAAGCGCATAACAGCCCGCCCGCCAGGTTGCCGGACATTGAGAATATAAACCGGCCTGGATGACGCGCGAAGTCGGAATAATCAGCCAGGCAGTACACCGCTTTGTAACCGACCAGGAAGCCGCAAATTCCATAGAGCGCCAGTTCACCCACACCCGCCCGGCGATTACCCCTGTTTTTTTTCAGGAAGCGCAGAATGATGCCCAGCCGCTCTTTCCGTTTGAATTCCGATTTGAATGCCAGGTAGGAGAACCAGAAAGCGAGTGCAACAAAAAATCCGAAAGTCTGCACTGGGAGCGCAATCCGTAAACCGGTAACATAAAAGATGAGGTGGGAAAGTGTCGGAAACATGGCGGCAGTGGTATGGACGCAAAACAATCGATTATTTCCCGGATTGATGGCGCGTGTAAAAAAAATCTTCCAAAAATACAGGATATTGCTAAAACGATTAAACAATAGTTTGTATTTTGGACCGCCATTCGGCCATCTAACTTTTACTTGCTTATGAATACTCTCCTTGTTTTGGGTGCAGATATTGGTGGTTCACACATCAGCACTTCCCTGGTTAATATAAATGAAGGCCTGCCTGTTGCAGGTTCCGGTGTAAGGCTTGAACTGAACAGCCGCGGCACCGCTACCGAAATCCTTTCTACCTGCTCTGCTGCCATCCGCCAGAGCCTGGCTTCCCTTAATGGAAAACATGTGCCTGTTGGAATTGCAATGCCTGGACCATTCGATTACGACAACGGAGTGAGCCTGATCCGTGACCAGGATAAGTTCCGTGCGTTGTACCAGCTGGACATGAAAAATGAACTGGCATCGTTGCTTTCCATCGATGCGTCCCTCATCCATTTTATGAATGATGCCTGTGCATTTCTTGAAGGCGAGATCCTGGGAGGTGCGGTGAAATCGGAATATAACGTGATGGGTATAACGCTGGGAACCGGACTGGGATCGGCTTTCAGGGCCGAGGGGGATGTGCAGGATGCAGATCTCTGGTGCGCACCTTACAAAAATGGCATAGCTGAAGATTATCTTTCCACCCGTTGGTTTGCCGGTCGTTACGAAGAACTGACCGGTAAAAAAATTACGGGAGTAAAAGAACTGACACAATTAGAAGGCGAAGAAAGAATAATTGCTGAAATCTTTACAGAGTTTGCAGAGAACCTGGGTGGCTTCATCGCCAGCCAGTACAACCTGCACGGATATAATAATATTGTCATTGGTGGTAACATCGCCAAAGCTTCCGGATTATTTGTGCCACACCTGAACAGTTACCTGGGTGAGCATGCAAACGGCGCGAAGTATTGCCTGTCCAGCCTGGGAGAGAACGCTGCATTGACCGGTGCTGCCGGCATGGCCGGGAAACATTCGAAACGTTTTGTAGAAACGGCGGAGAAACAGGGTTAGCCATGCCGACATAAATTTTTTCCGGAATTTTTTTCAAAAGTTTGCTAAATCGTTTCTTTTATCATTAATTTAGGTCTGCCAGAACAAATTAACGACTGCCCGAAACTGATCTCCCGATCAAAAACAAAATGCTTGCTTATGAGACTCTACTACTCCCTTTATTCACACGTGATCCAGGATCCACGTAAGTATCCAACAAACATCCAGTTGTACTTTATATAAGCGGAAAGGTCCGTATTGACTTCCGTTTTTCCCATACTTCAGTTGCTAAAACGTTTTACTATCAAAACCACCCGAATGCGAAAATCACTTTTGCTGCCAATGATGATCACACTGAGTTGTGTCATATTATCCTGCAGTAAGAATAACTTCCTGGACCAGACTGTAACCTCCAGCCTCAACGAGGAAACCACTTTTTCTGACAGTACCAACTCGCTTGCGTTTTTGTCACAGATTTACGTTGACATGGGCTTCTCGCAGGATCCCCGTCGTTTTGGCGGCGGTGGTTATGCGGCCGGCCTGGATGCATCGAGCGATGAGGCCGAAGGTCCGAATGCCTCCAGTACCAATGGGTTCATCCAGTTTGCCACTGCGTCTGTTAATCCGACCGTAGTACCGGATGATGCGTGGGGAGTGCCTTACAAGAATATACGCGCAGTCAATATTTTCCTTCGCAACCTGCCAAGGATGCCGTTTTCACCTACCCAGAAAACCGCCACTGAATCGGAAGCAAGGTTCATGCGTGCCTGGTACTATACAATAATGCTTCAGCATTATGGTGGTGTGCCGCTGATCGGTGACAGTGTGTTTTCACCGGAAAAACCAATCCCTGCAGTGCGGAATACATTCAAGGAATGTGTGGACTATATCCTTTCTGAATGTGATTTTGCCGCATCCAATCTTCCCAATATCCGGATCGGCTCCGAGTTTGGCCGCGTAAGCCGCGGGTTCTGCCTCGCGCTCAAATCCAGGGTATTGCTGATGGCGGCCAGTCCGCTCTTCAACAATGGCGGTACCTCGGGTGGTGGTGCACTTGCTTCCATAGTGGCTTATCCCGACAGTGATCCCAATCGCTGGAAGCTGGCAGCAGATGCGGCTTTGGCCGTAATCGGAATGAACAGCTATTCGCTTTATTATGATTCCACCACTTACCCGGCAGAAAAAGGGTATGGCTTCCAGCGGTTTTTCATGGAACGCTATACGGCGGAACAGATCGTGCCACGCATGATGCCGGAGAACAAGTACCTGGAAAGTTTCTGGGACGTACCATCGAGGGGTGGCAGCGGCGGGCCTTTCCCTTACCAGGAATCGGTAGATGCATTCGGTATGGAAAACGGTCTGCCGATTACCGACCCGGCTTCTGGCTATGATGCCACGAACCCATACAAAAATCGCGACCCGCGCCTCAACTATACCGTGATCCACGATTCAACGCTTCGCCCCATTTTCGGAACCAATGATGCCAGCCCGGTTTTACTGTATACAAATACAGCATCCAACCCGCCTGTTGCATCGAGTGGCGATGCAGTATTCAAGGGAACACCTACCGGGTTTTACATCTACAAGATGGTGAACCGCAACGTGATCAATAACAGTCTCGGTGCCAGTCCGCGCACCATTCCATTAATACGCTATGCGGAAATCCTCCTGAACTACGCCGAAGCAAGCAACGAGTTTGCCGGTCCAACCGATCCGCTGCTGTACCAGGTGCTGGAAGCGATCCGTCGCAGGGCAGGGCTTCGTCCGTACCAGGTCCCGACCAACCTTACCAAGGAAGAAATGCGTGAATTCATCCATCACGAACGCCAGGTTGAACTGATGTATGAAGGCCACCGGTTTTTTGATGTTCGCCGCTGGATGATCGGGGAACAGACACAGGACCAGCAGATGCATGGAATGGAAGTTCGGCGCAACGGAACAAACCGGACCTACAACATCTTTAATGTCCGCAAACATAATTTCACCCGGGCAATGTATCTCTGGCCTCTTCCTTTGAAAGAGATCAGCAAATCGCCTGAATTGCTTCAAAACCCATTGTATTAACCCACCATTATAAACGTATCGCCATGCTGAAAAAAATAACCTTTTTAACTACCATAGTGCTGGTGCTGGTGACTGTCCTGTATACATCCTGTAAAAAGGAAAATAACAGGAGGCCTTCCGAACCGGTAAAAGAAATCGATGGTTCGTGGAAGATCATCAAGGCACTCCGTAACGGGACTGACCTCACCAACCGTTTTGATTTCTCCAAATTCCGGATCAATTTTTCCGATAGCAGTTATACCATCACCGAACCGGTTCCTTTCCTGGTAAGCAAAGACGGGAACTGGAGTTTTGATGATCCCGATTATCCGTTCGCGATTTTTTTCCGTACTACAGGCCAGCCTGACGCCACTTCCACGGTGCAGTACCCTGTGGTCAAGGGTGTGCGTAACCTGATCCTTTCATTCAGTCCGGGTTGCAAATCGAACACCTACGAGTACACACTCGAAAAAGCGCAATAACATTATTTAATTACGAAGGATAAAGCCACCCGAACATGAAGCTTCTTAAATCAAAAAAACTACGTAACTACTTCCTCCGGTTTCTCGCAACCGCAGTGGTAGTGATCATCATCAGCTGCAGCATGACCATTGATCATGTTGACCAGCCCAGCAGCATCACCGCAGGTGACCCGCTGGAAGTAACACTGACTGTAACGGTCAAATCAAATAAAGGCCAGTCATCACGATTGATGATCGCCTTCCTGGCACCGAAGGCCTGGAATGCAAGGGCGAACGCAAAAGTTACGTTCACAAGTACCAAATCGACCGGCACCCAGCAAATGACTGCCATTGCCCCCGGCACACCCTGCCCCAATGCAGGTGGTCTTGACTGGGCGGGTGCACTGACTGCTAAAGTGGGTAACGGTGGTAACCTCATCAATGACTGGGAATGGGTCGCCTATTATTCCAACTCCAGCTATTCACTCAACGATAACGACGAGGCTACAGCATGGGTCAACATTTCGATCCCAACCACGCTCGATAATATTTCGTTCAAAATGGCTTACGCGGTGGCAAACAGTACCGACGGACTTGGCAGCGATCCGCAGTACTATGGATCTTCTTCTTCGGGTCTTTGCCTGGAAGTGAAAGGCGATGGCGACCTGATCGACTTCTGTAACCCGCAGCTTTCCGGTGTGGAACCACGTATTGCACTCGACAATGACATCATCACCATCGGCTTTGATGCAGGTGTAAGCGACAACCCGCTGAAAGACGTTACCGAACTTTATTTCTGTGCCACCGGCATAACCGATACAGGCGAACGGATTGAAAAGTGTACCCCTTCGCCAACATCAAAAGCAGTGTCGCTGGGGGCCGGCCGTTTCCGGCTTGACCTGTGGCCAAGAAAGTATTTCGGAATTACCGAAACGCAGAAACTGGCACGGCTGGAATACTTCTTCACCAATGCCGACGGATCCATCAGGGTCGGATATGGTGGATTAAGCGATCCGTTCCTGTTCACTTTCTCGTGCAAATAAAACCAGCAATCAAAACTTTCGCTTTTAATAATATTATATGTTTCAAAACTGCTTAAGAACAAGCATCACCTGCTGCCTGATGATGTTACTGTTTGCCCAGGCTTCCCTTGCGCAGCAGACCGCGCCTGCATCTCCCGGTGTATCGGGTCATGTGCTCGATGAATATGCCCGCCCGCTGGTAGGGGTAATTGTTACCGCCAAAGGAACCAGCCTCAGCACCAGCACCGGTATTGACGGGGCCTTCGAGCTGGCCACGAATGCTCCTGTTACACTGACCTTCTCCCATCCGTTGTATGAAACCAGGGAACAGAAACTGACTGCTTCGGCCGGCTTCACCCTGCGCATGACGGAAAGCTACCTGCGCGTAACCAATGGTGCCGACACGGCGGTGCTGGTGAATAAATTCCAGCGGAAGACCGACCTGTTGTATGAATCAAAACCGGCTTCGACCATCATCAGCTCGGTATCCACTGTATACGGTGGCCAGCTCCGTTCAACCCCGTCGTCCCTTTACCTGAATGCCTTGCAGGGTCGCCTGGCAGGACTGAACGTAAACCAGTACAGCGGGTTTTATACAGCAAATACCACCCCGCAGATTGACGTGGATATTTTTGTCGGTAATATCCCCAAGAACAACAGCGGGGCAGGGCCAAGCGATAACTCCGAATTCGATATCCAGCTGCGCGGACACAGCGGCAGCCGTGGACAGTCACCGCTGGTGATCATCGACGGGGTTCAACGCGAAATCTATTCAATCGATCCACAGAACATAGAATCCGTTTCTGTATTGAAGGATGCACTTTCTACCATACTGGTCGGACAAAACAGTTCACGCGGCGTTTTGCTGGTCACCACCAAGAACCCGACAGCCGGCGCACCACATCTGTCGTTTACTGCCGAGATGGGATCGCAGTCGGCCCTCGGCATGCCCAAACCACTTACCGCTTACCAGTATGCCTACCTGGTAAATGAGGCATTGCTGAATGAAGGACGCAGCAGCGCTTACTCTGCAGAAGATTTTTATGCCTACCGCAACCATACCGACCCGATGGGTCACCCGGATGTAAACTGGTACAACACCACACTGAAGGACAATGCGCTGATGTCCCGCTACAACCTCAATGTACAGGGTGGTGGTTCAAGGGCCCGTTATATCGTTTCGCTGAGCTACCTGAACCAGGACGGACTTTTCAAAACAGATAATAATAACCCATACAATACCAACCTCGAACTGAAACGGTACCTGCTCAATTCCAAGGTGGATATTGATGTAAATGACCGTTTCAATATTGCACTTCAGTTATTCGGACGACTGCAGCAGGGTAACCAGCCTGGTGCCGGTGCCGGAAATATTTTC
>SDZZ01000701.1 GCA_004173255.1 Chitinophagaceae bacterium
ACTGGTGGTCAGGCGGCCCGCATGCATCAAATCTCTTCACCGGGCGGGCAGGTTTATCGCGCGATAAGGGCCATCGAATGGGTTCGCGGGCATTTCAGAGAACCATTGGTAATCGACACTCTGGCCAGGGAATGCGGGATGAGCGTTTCGGCGCTGCACCATCACTTCAAAGCCGTCACTGCGATGAGCCCGCTGCAGTTTCAAAAGCAGATGCGATTGCAGGAAGCCAAGCGATTAATGGTGGGAGAGGGGCTAGATGCGGCTAATGCCGGTTTTCGGGTGGGGTATGACGATCCGTCATATTTCAGCCGGGAGTACCGGCGTTTCTTCGGTGAGCCGCCGCGTCGTCATACGACGCGGGTGCGGAGCGAAACTGCTTATTGAAACTGTTGCCAGAAGTATTGAGCTTTGAAGGCTTTGCACTATTGGTCCTTAAAACATGTAGCCCAGGGCTTAACTCCAACTTTTAAAGAACCTCATGAAACGCCAAAAGGGCCGGAGCGCACGCCTCGGCCCTTTTTCGTTGGGTTTGTCATTCGTCTTTGAGGTCAACGTATAATGGCAGTCGTGACCAAAGCTGATTGCACCTCCTCGGGATCAAGATTTATTTTCAAGATCAGCCAGGAATGTGAGCGCTCCAGGCGAAGGCACATCGCAGTTGGGCGATTGCGCGCCATCGTTTGAATACCAACTTGTCGCGCTGCAGTCTGCTGTGGTTCCGGTATCGGTGAAAGCGCCCCATTGATTGACTGGAGTCATGGTACGCGTTGGCTTCATGCTTTTGACGTGTCCATCTCCATACAGACAGTTCATGGTCTGCATGTGTTTGGCAAAACCTCGTCCCGCAGCAGTGAAGCCACCGGTCCAGTTATTCCAATCGGCTGCCCCTACTGTTGTTGTGCTGTCCCGGCTCGTTTCGGCCACCAATATTTTGATGGAAGGCTGGTTGATTGAGCTTTCGGCTCGTCCGGTATCAAAACTTCCCAAATAATGCGCGTTGCCATTGTAAGAGATGGGAATGCTGGGATAACCGAGAGCGGGAAGCGCAGGATCTCGCTCCGTGGTGTTGGCCGTATTAGAAGGGCAAGCGAAGATTTGTGTGCTTTTGGTGTAGGGATAAATACGCTGTGCCCATGAACCGAACGGACCTGCGTACTGGTTGGTCGTGCAACCATTGCATGAACCGGGAGGTGGAAACCTCTCATCATAATCTTGCACGTATTGTATCAGTCCCAGGCCAATTTGCTTAAGATTACTGGAACACGAAGAGCGGCGTGCATTTTCCCGTGCACGGCCAAAAACCGGAAATAGAATGGCTGCCAGTATTGCAATAATGGCAATGACGACTAAAAGTTCAATTAAGGTAAATGCTTTTTTAGAGTAGCTAGTTTTAAAATACATGGGTACGACAATTTTAAGATAAGCACAAAATAAAAACAATCAGGTGTTGTCGTAATGTGGGGTTTTTGGCGCGGAAGCGAGTCAAAGGTCACTCCAGCTCATTTTTATTGAACGTCAAATGATGTTATCTCGGCCCAATACCCCGGAAGTTATTAATAGCCTCATTGTAACTCGACAGATACATAAGGATCACCGAATCTGTCAGTCATCTTAGTTGAACTATCATTTTGGCATGCTCTGAACATACGAAGTAATGGCCGCTAATGAAGAAAAGGGCCGGAGCGTAAGCTC
>SDZZ01000702.1 GCA_004173255.1 Chitinophagaceae bacterium
TGTAGCTGGCTTTGCGTCGCGGAATTCAACCAGTCCAAGGTCATTACGACGCAGGATACTGTTTTCTTCCCTCAACTCGCGCAGGCTGACAATCTGACCGGGGCGCAGTTTTGCTGATGCTCCAGCTTCTGTAACCACCTTCTTATCGTATACGTAGTCATTCTCCTCAACGAACTCGAACTTGTCAACTGAATCGTCTTCGAGGAACTTGGTGTCACCCGGATCAACGATGTTTACTTTCCTCATCATCTGGCGTACAATCACCTCGATGTGTTTATCGTTGATCTTCACACCCTGGAGGCGATAAACCTCCTGGATCTCATTCACCACGTACTGCTGTACGGCGAATGGTCCCTGGATGCTCAGGATATCCTGAGGTGAAGTTTGTCCGTCCGACAAAGGCCAGCCCGCTTTAACGAAGTCACCATCCTGTGCCAGGATCTGACGGGTCAAAGGAACCAGGTATTTCTTCTGGACACCATCCTTCGCTTCGATGATGATTTCACGGTTACCACGTTTGATGGAACCCATTGAAACCACCCCATCGATTTCGGATACAACTGCCGGGTTGCTTGGGTTCCTCGCCTCAAACAATTCCGTAACACGGGGCAGACCCCCGGTGATATCGCGCAGTTTACCAAGGATCCTCGGGATTTTCACGAGAACCTGTCCGGCTTTCACCTCATCCCCGTCATCGAAGATGATATGTGAACCGGTTGGTAAGTTGTATGATTTGTTTTCCTTACCGGCAACAACAATGGAAGGGATCTTTGTTTTATCACGTGTTTCGATTACTACTTTCTCGCGGTGACCGGTCTGTTCGTCCGACTCTTCACGGTAAGTAACACCTTCGATCACGTTTTCAAACTTCATGGTACCGTCAATCTCGGCAATGATCACGTTGTTATACGGATCCCATGAACAGATCGCATCTCCCTTCGCTACTTTCTGGCCATCTTTCACACTGAGGGTAGAACCGTAAGGGATGTTATTGGTAATTAATAAACGGTCATTCTTCTGGTCAACGATCCTTACCTCACCGGTACGACCGATTACCACCATTACCTTTTCGCCGTCGTTGTTGGTAACTGGTACGGAACGCAGACCGTCGAACTGGATGGTACCATCAAACTTCGCAAGCAAAGTTGAATCAACTGATGCGGATCCCGCAACACCACCCACGTGGAAGGTACGGAGGGTCAGCTGTGTACCAGGCTCACCGATCGACTGCGCAGCGATGATACCAACGGCATCACCTTTCTGTGCCAGTATACCTGAAGCCAGGTTTTTACCGTAACACTTAACGCAGCAACCGCGTTTGCTTTCGCAGGTCAGCACGGAACGGATCTCCACCGTTTCGATACCTGCTTCTTCCACTTTACGTGCAAGGTTCTCGGTAATACCTTCGCCTGCTGCAACGATCAGTTCTTCTGTAGCCGGGTTGTATACATCGTGTAAGGAAGTACGTCCCATGATGCGGTCGCTCAGTCCTTCGATTACATCCTCATTGTCTTTCAGCGCAGAGGTTGCAATACCACGGAGTGTTCCGCAATCTTCTTCGGTGATCACCACATCCTGGGCAACGTCAACGAGACGACGTGTCAGGTAACCCGCATCCGCTGTCTTCAGGGCGGTATCGGCAAGACCTTTACGCGCACCGTGGGTAGAGATGAAGTAATCCAGTAC
>SDZZ01000703.1 GCA_004173255.1 Chitinophagaceae bacterium
GGGTTGTTAAAAGAAGGTTTCTTTGCCGACATAGTAATCTTTGATCCGGCAACAGTAAAAGATGTTTCCACTTTTGAAAAACCCCACGCCTACTCAACCGGTTTCCGGTTTGTGATGGTAAACGGGCAAATCACAATCGACGAATCAAAGCATACTGGAACACGTGCTGGTAAGGCGTTGTATGGACCTGGATATATGAAGTGATTTTTGAAGAACCGGCCTAATACGCCAGCAATTTCTCCACCGTTTCCCCCAACCTCGAATTCGCCATGTAGTTTTTTTCCAGTTCAATGCTGAAAGGGATCGGGGTGTCGAGTGAAGCACATCGCATCACAGGTGCGTCGAGCTGATCAAAACAATGTTCGGCAATCCACGCGGCAATTTCCCCACCGATACCGCCGGTTAAACTGTCTTCATGTAGTACGATCACCTTGCCTGTGCGTTCAACCGATGCGCGAATGGCATCGTAGTCAAGCGGCAACAACGTACGAAGGTCAAGTATGTCCAGGGATATTCCGGGATGCAGTGCTGCATAATCCGTGGCCCAGTGCACACCGCTGCCATAGGTTATAACCGACAGGTCCGTGCCCTCTTTTACCATTCTCGCTTTGCCTATCTCCACTTCGTAATACTCTTCCGGCACCGGGCCGCTGATGCTCCGGTACAATCCTTTATGTTCAAAAAACATGACGGGGTTCGGATCGTTGATGGCTGCAATCATCAGTCCCTTTGCGTCCATCGGGGTACTTGGATAAACCACTTTCAGTCCGGGCGTATGCACAAACCACGCTTCCGTACTCTGTGAATGGAACGGACCGGCACCAACGCCACCACCCGATGGCATCCGTACCACCACATCGGCATTCTGTCCCCAGCGGTAATGTATTTTCGCCAGGTTATTGACAATCTGGTTAAAGCCGACACTCACAAAATCGGCAAACTGCATTTCAACCATACTTTTATATCCTTCCAGGCTGAGTCCCAGCGCGGCTCCCAGGATAGCACTTTCACAGAGTGGCGTGTTGCGCACGCGGTCCTTGCCAAACGCGGCCAAAAACCCATCGGTGATTTTGAATGCGCCGCCATACTCTGCAATATCCTGACCCATCAGCACCAGCTTTTCGTGTTTGCCCATCGACTGGTGCAGGCCTTCCTTAATAGCATCGATCAGCCGGAGTTCGCGCGATGTTTCCGATACGAACCCTGCAGCCGAATTATCGATGATATGTTCACGCGCAGGCACGGGGGCAAACAGGTCGGCCAGCTCAGCTGCCGTATCGGCTACCACCGGTGACGTCTGCGAAGCCAGTTCAAGTTCCTGGTCAATCCGGACCCTGATCTCTTCACGTATCGTACTGATGCCTTCTTCATTGATTACACCCGCACTGGCCAGGTACTGTTCAAAATTTTTAACCGGATCTTTTTTCTCCCATAATTCAAACAGCGATGCCGGAACATATTTGGTACCACTGGCCTCTTCATGACCTCTCATCCGGAAGGTCTGCGCTTCAATCAGGAAAGGCTTTTTATTTTTTATGCAGTAGTCACGTACACCCCGAATGGTATCATATACCGTCAGCAGGTTATTCCCATCAATCTGAACCCCTTCCATTCCATAACCCTTTGCTTTATCGATCAGGCTGATGCAACGGAACTGTTCGGATGAGGGTGTACTTAACCCATAT
>SDZZ01000704.1 GCA_004173255.1 Chitinophagaceae bacterium
CTATCCGGTAGTAGTTGGTTCCGCTGACAGGATGTTCATCATTAAAATAATAATCTTTCTCCGCGGCGGCATAATTACTGTAAGGCACTTCACCGATGGCGGAGAAATCAGTTCCATCAACACTCCGTTCTACCACATACTTCGCCACGTTCATTTCTTCTGCAACCTTCCAGTGCAAGGCAGAAATGCTTCCTTGTTTTTTTGCATCGAAGCCGATAAATGTGACGGGAAGTGTGGCGGTATTAAAGAATCCGTAAGCAATATTTTTCGATAGCAGTGTGCTGCCGTTAAACGCGAACGCATTGTTCACAATCCCTTTCTCGTTTTGCAGCAGGATGTCATCGATCCACCATCCTGTACCGCCGACAAATGGATCACTTGCAAAGTGGAATCGGATGCGGGCTGTCTTTCCGGCAAAACCAGTCAGTGTCACGACGGTCTGTATAAATTGTCCGCCACTGCTAGCGGTGAATGCCGGGCGGTTGCTGGCCCCTGTGTTAACCGGATCAAGGGTGCCATTGTACCCGTTCTTCGTCATGTATGGACCCAGGTCCTGCCACGAAGAACCGCCGTCAGTCGATATCTCAACCATACCCCCATCATAAGCCGGGTCGGTTTCCCAGTAATGCCAGAAGGATAAAGTAGCTAAGGTATCGAGCACTACGTCGGCGGACGTCATTACAAAATTAGTGGCGAATGACATGTTGGGGGCAAACCATGAATTTGTTCCGCTATGTGCCCGGGTTGAAGACGCAAGGAAAGTGGTTGCGGAAGACAATGCGGTTTGTGTCCAGGTATAATTGGCCGGATCCCGTGTGTCATCAATTAATTTTACCGGTGCCGCAACTGTGCCGGCAACTTTCGCTACGACCGTGAATGTTTTTGCCTGACCAGCAGTAAAATTCACACCGGTAAACCGCACAGCGGGATCCCCAAAATTACCACCGGAAGAAGACACATATGTAAGTCCCGGTGGCAGTGTATCCACGATGGTGATATTACTCAATGCCGCGCAATCACATTGCGCCGTGATGGTGTAAGTGATATCATCACCTTTTACAAAAAAGTTTTTACTGGCTGTTTTCCCAATACCCAATCCCAATGGAACATCCGAAGCAGCTGACTGGTCAAGATAACTGGCCGAACTGCCCTGCGATGCGCTTCTACCCATACCCCGGCGGGCAAATGCATTCCAGATGGCGCATTTGTGGGCATAGTTGTAAAGTATGGAATCGGCTTTGAGGATAGCATCCCGTGCATCGAGGAAGCCCGGACTGCAAGGCTGGTATTTCATCCCGGCAATTACCAGTTGCAGTGCGATGTTATTTCCTTTAGTGCCATGATATATATCGGCATCAATGCCTTCCTGCTGGATAATGTTCCAGGTCATATCCCAGATAGTAGCGCACCAGATTTCACCAATGGTATGCGGTTCACCGGAAGTGTTTCCAGCCATCATGCTATAGTTCCATGGATTCACTGCAAGATTGGTTGAATAGGGGTAGTTGCGGATGCCGGGACCACTGGCCGCCTGGGAAATCGCGTAAGTGCCGATAGTGCGCGGATTGGGGCCATCCGATATGTTAGTCGTTGCCCAGTTGGTGGTAACCATCAGCGAAACATAGTCACTCCATCCTTCCCCCATTTGTTCGGCATTGACCAGGCAGCCGGCTGCGGCAGGCC
>SDZZ01000202.1 GCA_004173255.1 Chitinophagaceae bacterium
GTGGCCGGTGGATCATCTTTGATGCTACACGACTTGCGCCGCTGAACGGGCTGGTAAAAATTGCGGTCGGTCGTGATGCCGCAGACACTGCGGTGGCCAACCTCTTCGGAAATATAACAGGCAACTGGGTTAATGTAAATGCACAACTCGCTTCCGGAAATTTTGTCCCCTACTTTTATGACGGCGCAAAATGTGAAGGGCTGAGCTACGAATAAAGCCCCATCGTTACATCTGTCATCGCGCACAATACTGTTCATTCGCGTCTGGCTGGCATGCGTACCATCAAATGGCCTGCTCGCAAAACCTACTGCGGAATGTATTTGCCGAACCAGCTGATATACCTTTCAAACCGGTCCTTTATAAAACTTGGTTGCGTAAGCCCGTGGAACTGGCCGGGATAAACAACCAGCTGTGTGGGTATGTTCAGTGAACGCAGGGCCTGGTACATCTGTTCACTTCCGGCAATCGGCACGTTAAAATCTTTTTCACCCCCCATAAACTGAGTGGGAGTGCTGATCCGGTCGGCATGCAACAGCGGATACGAAAGTTTAATATACCGTTCAATATTGTTTTTTTCCCATGGCTTGCCGAGCTCATTGTCATATTGCGAAATGTACTGGTCAACCCCATACAGGGACAATGGCGCAGCTACGCCGGCACCGCTGCTGGCGGCCTTAAAACGCGTGGTGCTTGCAATGACATAGTCGGTCAGTATGCCTCCATAACTCCAGCCAAGTATTCCCATTTTTGTAGAATCTACCAGACCCGATTTCACCAGCTGGTCGTTGGCACCAAGGATGTCGATTACTTCCAGGTTGCCCCAGTCGCCCGAAATAGAATGTGAAAACTCCAGCCCCCTGCCACTGCTTCCCCGGTAGTTGACGGTTGCTACCAGGTATCCTTTTGCTGCCAGCATCTGGCCCGAAAGGTCAAAGCCTATTTCATTCTGTGAAACCGGACCACCATGTATATTCATCAGCAGGGGCAGGTTGGTGCGGCTTTTTCCCGGAGGGAAAATCAAGGTGCCTGACACCAATGTTCCATCACGGCTGGTGGAGGTATATTTTTCAACAGTGCCGAACTGGATGGAATCGGCAAACGCTTTATTTACTGAAGTGATCCGTTGAAGCTGGTCATTCCTTACAGTGAAGAGTTCGGCAGGTGCGCTGGGTTCCGATGCGCTGACCAGCCATCCGCCTGCAGGATTGGCATCCAGGCCGAGATAGGAACGATCACCTGCTGCAATTTTTTTGAGGGTATTTTTTTTCAGTTCATAAACGCCGAGGTACGACCGCGCATCATCCTGCACCAGTACGCCAATGGACCGGCTGTCTTTGGCCCAGGCAAAGGAAGCCACGGGCCGGTCAAGCGCTGCTGACAACTGCAAAGGTTCACCCCCGGTAACCGGGATGACGCAAAGGATGCGCTGTTCATAGGCTTCAGCAATTGCATCGGTACTGGTGCGCATGTACGCAATCGATTGACCGTCGTCGCTCCATTTTGGATTGCTATCCCCGCCCGCCCAGGTGGTCAGTTGTTTTACCGGTGAATTTTTCCTTGCTTCTATCATCCACAGGTCAGTGTTACGGTTGCGGTCCGGATCATCGGTCCGGTTGCTGACAAAAACAATATTCTTTCCATCGGGACTCCATTGCGGATCCGATTCATTGAATGAACCGGTTGTCAGGGTATCTGACTTTTTCAATGCCAGGTCAAACAGGTACAGGTGCGTATTGCGCACATCATAACTATATCCCTGCACGTCCCGTTTGAACTGGTACCGGCTGATCACGTACGGAGTACGTTTACCCATGGCCGTGTCGGGCAGGTCCGTTTCCAACAGCAGTATTTTTTTACTGTCCGGACTCCAGAGGTAACTGTTCACTCCCCGCTTTTCATCGGTCAGTTTTATCCCTTCCCCACCCCGTCGGTCAAGCAGCCAAAGTTGTGATTTTCCTGATTCACGTGATGAAACAAAGGAGATGTATTTACCATCGGGACTCCATTGCGGATCCGATTCGGAATCGGCACTGCTGGTCAGCTGGATTGTTTCCTTCCCGTCCCAGCTGGTCATCCAAAGGTCCGACGATGCACGGTCCTTTGCCGAATCGGTGGTGCTGATTGCATACACCACCCATTTACCATCGGGCGATATGGACGGGGAACGGACCGATTTGAGATTATAAATATCACCCGGACGAAGGGTACGTTGCGCATTTGCAGCCAACAGGCCGAAGAAAAGGAACGCTAAAAAGAAGGTCACTGGTTGTTTTTGCATGCTTGGTTGGTTGGTCCTGAATGTAAGTAAAAAAAAAGTATGACATCATCCGGGATCAATACTCCGTGTTATTACGCTGACTTTCAACGCCAATTCACGAACTGCACAAGGGCCCCGCAGCAGTAAAAACACTTAAGGGTATTGCATTTACGAACCTAAGTGTTTACATTTATGCGATCCAATAGTCGTACACATGCAAAACCAACCATCAATTACCAGCAAAAGGCATTATCGCCTGTTTACCGGGCAATTCCGCCGCCTGGCTTTCCTTACCGGATTTTTTATCATTTCTTCCATTAGTGCCCATTCGCAGGTGCTTGGGTTATGGAATTTCAATGGGAACAGCAATGGCGTGGCAGGCATTTACAATAGCCTGATGCCCGCTGTTTTTTCCCCCGCGCTCACCCCGGATTATAATGGAACCGTGTTTTTTGGCGAAGGCCATTGGCCGGCGGGTGCACTTAGCCTGGGCCACTATTTTGAGTTTGGCCTTTCGCCGCTGATCGGTAACTCCCTCAATATTTCCAGTATGGCCATCACCATGCGAAGGAGTTCGACCGGATCATCCGGTGCAGGACCCAACAACTGGACCCTGCGTTCGAGTGTTGACGGTTATACATCCGATATTGCTTCAGGTACACTCGGCACCGGGCCGGTGACCTACAACGTAACACCAGGGTCTTCGTTCCTCAGTATGCTGCTCGGTGTACGTTTCCGGATTTACGGGTATAATTCCACCATCAGTTCGGGTGGTCTCAGCCGGCTGGTAATGGAAAACCTGCAGGTGAATGGAGTAGGTATCGTGTTGCCTGCGCATATCCTCAGCTTCGGTACATTCTTCCGCACCAAGAACATACAGGTTAAATATACTATAGCCAACAACGAACCGGGTACCGCCTTCACCATTGAACGCTCTTTGAACGGAACGGATTACAAAACAGTCAGCACATACCGTCCACTGGCAAACGAGGAAGAATTCAATTACAGCTATGAAGATGCAGTAGCGCCGATTGCGGGGCAGATCGTGTATTACCGGCTGCGGCTGGATTTCCGCTCGGGCCAGAAAATATACTCATCTGTTTCTGCGGTTGACCTCACCGGTGTTACACCGGCCAGGCTGACCATGATCCAGCAGGGCAATACACTGGTGGTGCGCCCTACCATCGGCGGCCAGGCTACGCTTGAGGTATACACGTCAGCGGGTCAGCTGCTGCGCACCGCAACAGCAACCCTGGGCAACCAGGTTATTTCGGTCGACCTGCCCGAACACCGGACGGGTGTTTACGTTGTCAGGGTAAGCAACGGCCGCACAACAGAAAACAGCACGGTGTTTATAAAATAAGATTCAGCACAGCACAACAAAGCCGGGTAGCATCCACTACCCGGCTTTGTAATTCTATTGAAACACCGGCATTGCGCCGGCACAGGTCATCGTATGATCATGGTTTGCTCCACATCATTTATCAGATGGTATAGTCCACCCATTTTGCGTCCCCTTCGTTACTTTTTACTACCGTATCGATAAAGGCCATACCGCGGACGCCTTCATCAGCCGATGGGAACTCCACAATAGAAGCATCCACCGGTTTGCCATCCAGTTTGCCCATGACAGTCAACGCAAAGTTTTTATAGAGGTTACCAAAGGCTTCCAGGTAACCCTCCGGATGACCACCGGGTGTACGGGTATTTGCTTTTGCAAGGGCACTGAGATAGGGCTGACCGGCTTTTATTACCTGCGTGGGTTTGTCGAGCCAGCGGAGCAGCAAGGTATTCGGATCCATCTGGTGCCATTCCAGCGCACCATTCTCGCCATAAACCTTGATGATGATATTATTTTCCTCGCCCGCCATTACCTGGCTGGCAATGAGTACACCGGTTGCACCACTGTCGAACTTCAGGATGACGGTGCCATCATCATCGAGTTGCCGTCCTTCCACTACGGTGGTCAGCAACGCACATACACTTTTCACCTGCAGTCCGGAAATATACTCCGCCAGGTTAAAGGCATGGGTGCCGATATCACCCATCACCGAACTTTTACCCGCCTTCTTCGGATCGGTGCGCCATGCTGCACCAGCATTTCCTTCCCTTTCCGAAAGCCGGCTCAGCCAGCCCTGGCGGTACTCCACCGTTACTTTGCGGATCTGTCCAAGTGTGTTATCCTTTACCAGTTCCTTTGCATGTTTTACCAGCGGGTAACCGGTGTATACGTGGGTGAGGCATAAAACCAGGCCGGTCTCTTCCGTCTTTTTCTTCAGTTGTTTTGCTTCATCCAGTGACACACTGATCGGCTTTTCGATCACTACGTGAAATCCTTTTTCAAGCGCCATCATGGCCGGGGCAAAGTGCAGGAAGTTGGGTGTAACGATACTGACGAAGTCCATCCGCACATCAGCAGGCAGTTTGCTTTCCTTTTCCAGCATCTCTTCCCACGATGTATAAATCCTGCTTTCATCCAGGAAGAGGGACTTTCCGCTTTCACGGGCTACCTCTTCTTTCACACTCAGTGCACCACATACGAATTCCACTTTACCATCCATGTTGGCAGCTATGCGATGGATTGCCCCGATAAAACCATCGAGACCACCACCAATCATGCCCATGCGTAATTTACGACTCATAGTTTTTGCTTTAATTGTCCTGGTCCTTGAAACCAGGTGCCTAAGGTAAAGCAAAACAAGGTTAATTCCTTACCCGGTTGATTTCGGATTCAGCACCGGAGCTTTCGTGTTTTTTCTGGGAGAAGGCCTTCCCGAAACTATAACTGATATTGAGTGTGGCCGCACGCGAATCATTTTTATTGATCCAGCTTGCTTCGGCAAGCTCCAGGTTGTTGATGACGCCGCGGTTGATGCGGGTATAAAAAAGATCATTCACCGACAACCTTGCGGTGATGCGGGTAGAAATCTTTTTCTGCACGGCCATGTTTGCCCCCCAGATCTGTCGGAGATAAAACTGAGTCGTGGTCAAGCCGGTGCGGTAGTTACCCGACAACTCGCCGGTCCATCCCTTCGCCAGCGTAATGCGGGCAGTGGGACCAATATACCAGAAGGTTCCGTGCGTATCCAGTTCGCCTGTATAAAAAGCACTCTTCGCACGCATGTTGGTGAGCTCGGTGTATACGTAAATATTCAGCCATTTGAAAGGATCAAAGTTTGCATCAACCGATAAACTGGTAGCAGTGCGCCTGCCGATGTTTCCGGGACGGCTATAGTAAATGCCATCGGAGATCTCGATTGTTTCGGCCACGCCATTTTTTGTGCGGCTATAGGAAACACCTGTTGTGATGCGGTTTTTCCAGGTATGGCTGAGTTCATACACCTGGGTGAATGATGGTTGCAGGAACGGGTTGCCCGAGTAATAGGTAAACTTATCCATTGGGTATAAAAACGGGTTCAGGTCCTGGTAATACGGCCGGTCAATGCGTCTTCCGGCCCGCAACCCAAACTGGTGGGTGTCTGTTGAATCCAGTTTGTACGTCAGGAACAGTGTCGGGAACAGGTTAGTGTATTCGCGGTTGAAACTGGAATCGGGTTTGGCAGGATTGCCCAGCTGTGAACCGTCCGACACCGTGTGTTCGGCCCGCAGGCCGGCCTGGACCGACAACCGTTTCAGATCCCAGCTGAAATTCAGGTAACCGGCAGTAATCGTTTCCTTGTAAATAAAATGATTGCTTTTATCGTAGTCGGGGTTGGTAACACCACCGGTCGTGAGCAGGTAATCGGCAATATTATCAGTCTCCGCATAACTTCCTTTTAGTCCGGCTTCCATTTTTTTACCGGCACCAAGTGGCTTGGTATAATCTGTTTTGAATGTATAGATATCGATATTGTTGGGCAGGTTACCATCGAGGCGGTCATTGTACTTCGGTGTGCCATCGGGATTATAAATAAAATTGCGGTAGTCCTGTTTGGTTTTGTTCCTGTATGTAATAAAGTCCGCATCGGCAGTAATTCCCTGGCCGGCGTTGTCAAACTCATGCCGGAAGTTGAGGTTGACCCCGAGGTTGCGGAAGCGGATCCGGTCAAAGTTATCAGCGACGATGACTGAGTCGACCTGTCGTTGCGGCCCCAGCAGGTTACTGGTGTTATCATTCTGCTGGGTGGAACCACGGCCCATTCCATTGAGCGCGATACCCCAGGTACTTTTTTTATCCTGGTAAAAATCGAGCCCTGTGCGCCACGACACCGTGTTGCCTTCCCGGTCAAAATAACTATTCTGCTCAAAGAATGCTTTCGGCGAATTGTCCGTGTTTTTGTATTGCCGGAACAGGTCCAGGTCAGTGAAACTGTTGTTGTATGATTGGGTCAGTGTGGCAAAAACCGCCAACCTGTTTTTACGGTAATTAATATTAAAACTGTTGTTCGAACGCGTGCGCTGGCCCTGGGTAAGTGCCAGGTTGATGCTGCCATTGAGCCCGCCCTGTTTTATTTTTTTTGTACGGATATTGATCACGCCGCCATTACCGGCCGCATCGTAACGTGCAGGGGGATTCGACATCAGTTCGACCACGTCAATGGACGACGATGGCATCGAGCGGAGGTAGGCAGCCAGCTGGTCACCCGACAGGTAAGTGGGTTTATCATCAATAAAAATGGTGACGCCCTGTTTCCCCTTGAGGCTGATATTGCCTGACTGGTCCACCTGCACACCCGGTGACTTTTCAAGTACATCCAGTGCGGTTGAACCCGCAGCGGAAATCATGGCATCTACATTCACTACGGTCCGGTCGTTCTTCCGCGTGACCAGTGGTTTCCGTGAACTGATGACAACATCGCCCAGTGTTTTTGATTCCTGCTGCAGTATGATGGGTGCAACTGCCACCGATGTGGCATCGAGCCTGACCGAATCGACCTGATAGGATTTGTATGCAGTGATGGAAACGAGCAATGAATAGACACCTGGTTTCAGACTGCCAAACAGGAACCGTCCATTTTCATCGGAAAGGGCGGTTGCCAGTACCAGGCTGTCGCCCTGATGGTACAACACAACGGTTGCATTATCTGCCGGCAGGTTACCTTCTTTCAAAATAGTACCACCGATTGACAAATCCTGCGCCGATGCCTGTGTGAGGGCACTGCAAAGCCAGGCCACCATAAAGGCGACAAAAAATTTCTTCATTAAAATTAATTATGGATGAATTGCTGGTAAGATAGTCCGCCTGCCGGCGGCAATGGAGAGATTTACTTAAGTGGTACGATCGGCCAACCGAGTGGCTGGATCTCCTTATTTATATGGAACTGTAAACGGAAAACAAACCTTATTGCACGATGGTATCGGTATCATAATTATAGCACCATGACCACTCCCCTTTGCCGGTATGTTCCACATATTGTTTCCGGTATTTTTCAAAAGTTGCCTGAGGCTGGCGCTTGCCATTCACGATAAATTCGGTGTTGCTTAATTTAAATGAAAGTTTATTACCCACTTTTTCAATAAGGCCATCGCTGATCATTTCACTGATCATTTTGTCCCTCTTTTTATCGGTGTCTGCCGGAATGGGCGCAGCTGGCGGCGCGCCGGGTGTGAGCGGAACAGGCACAGTCAGTGGTGTTGCCAGTGTAACCTGGGTTTCCGTTGCAACCCGCACGGGGATGGACACTGACACAGGTGGCGGTGGTGGTGGTGGTGGTTTGTTAGGGGACGGCGGTGGTGGTGGT
>SDZZ01000705.1 GCA_004173255.1 Chitinophagaceae bacterium
GGAAATATTGCCAGGGATATTGCGATCGACTGTGAAGCCACTACCATGATGTACCAGGATGGATGGTATTACCTGCTTGGCACCCATGGCACCTGTTGTGATGGCGCTAATTCCACCTATAATATTGTGGTGGGAAGGTCAAGGAATGTTACAGGTCCGTATCTGGACAACGTAGGACGGGATATGTTAAGGGGCGGTGGCAAAATGTTGCTGGCAGCCGAGGGAAGACTCATTGGTCCCGGTCACTTCGGACGTTACGTGGCAGAAGAGGGTGTCGAGAAAATGTCCTGCCACTACGAAGCAGATCTTGACCAGGGTGGAAGGAGTGTATTGGGCATCCGGCCCCTTCTGTGGAAAAATGGATGGCCGCAGGCTGGTGAAAATTTTAAGGAAGGCACCTATGAAATTGAATCGGAAAGGAGGGGATATGCCCTGGAACTGAAAGTTGATTTTACCAGGATGGCCGGTGGAATGCGGGGTTTTAACAGGAACACTGATGAACCGGTGAAGCCCGTTGCCTCCCAGTCATTGGCAGAAGTGGTTAGTTCCTGGCCAACAGGAAATATTGAGATCGGTATTGGTGACTACATGTCGCGTCCGCACCAGATGTGGACGATCACTGCCGTTCCCGACGCCGGGGGTTACATGGGCAATCCATTTTATAAATTAACAATCGCCGGCACGGGCAGGGTGCTGGCCGCCACTTCCGAAAAAGAAGTCATCTCACTACCTGCGTTCACCGGTGCCCAGGAGCAGTTATGGCAGATTGACCAGCTGGTCGACGGAACCTACCGCATCATGCCAAAAAAAGTTCCCGGTACCGATCAGCGGCTGGTGCTGGTTTCTTCCGGTGACAGCACGCCAACGTTGGGTGTATTCGATAGTAAGAGTGACAACTCCAAATGGAATTTTAAATCATTATGAGATAACCCCGGCTTCGGACAACGTAACGGGTACCTCTACCACTTTCGTAATAAATGTGTTGATCAGTTGATCTTTCTCAACGAGGCGTTCAACTGGTCTTTAACATACAAGGCAACTTCATCGGTGGCGCTGTGGTGCTCAATGCGTTTTTGCAATGCCGCGTCCCAGGATTTAAGGGCTTCAACCAGGGTTGTACCTGAACCCAGTATGGCGTGCTCGAAATCTGGCCCGAGCATACAGTAAATTTTTTGTCCGTCGTTATACGCCACTGGCCGCAGTGTGCGGACAGTATCTGAATACCAGGGGTCTTCAAAATCAAGTTCAATCACCTGGTGATTGGAAATTTCCATTTGTTTCATATGGTATATTAAACTGGGTTAAACCGGCAAAGCTTATGCCATCGTAAGTCGCACCAGGTCTCGTATCAGTTTCCTTTACACCCACTTACCGTGAGCCGGCACGGCCCTTTCACGAAACTCGCTCACAAGTGTGGCTAACCCCTCTGTTAATTCAGGGCCTTGCATGAACTGGCCATGCCCCGGCACCAGGCATTCGGCACCGAGTGCTGCTAATTTGCGTACGGAAAGTTCGGCCGCCTGCCAGTCGGTTGTCAGGTAAACAGGCGGCCCACACACTTCCTGCTTTTGCAGCAGTACCTTATACATTGCATCCTGTCTTACCGTAATAATGGCATCACCTGACACCAGCAGTTTCTCCGCGTCATGGTAGAAAGCAACCTGGCCGGGGGAGTGGCCGGG
>SDZZ01000203.1 GCA_004173255.1 Chitinophagaceae bacterium
CTACCAGTCGATCCTGCTGGTTGACCTCGACCGGCGCAACTTCCGCAAAAAGATCGGGATCAAGGACTGGCTGGTTGACCTCGACGAAATGGAAGTCGATGTGCCCCACCGTCCGGGCAAACTGTACAAAGTCCGTCCCGAAATCCGCCGCCGCAGCGGAGCCAAACGACCCGGCTCAGGACTGATTGCCGGTCGCCACTAGGCTGGAATTTCTAAAAAATTTAAAATTGCCTGCAATACAAGCCTGGTTCAGGGTCAAGGCACCCGGTTGCCCCAATGCGCGACCGCGTGTCCGCGTCCACCAACGATAACCCGCGGCAACTTCCTCTCCCGCATCCCGCTTTGCCCCGTGTTGTCTGCCAGCTCCTGAAACTCCGGCAACCTATCCTCCCGCATCGTGGCGGTCCCGGCATATTTCGCTGCCGCATCGCCTGGATGGCATACAGTGCTCCGGCTTCCTGCGCTTCGGCATCCTGCTCTCCCCGAACGTTGCGTTCCCGCAACCTGCGTTCCGGCATCGTTGCCGGTCGTTTGAACCTGGCGTTGCAACTGACGTCTTTTCAAGCGTGAATATGTCCTTCGTACACCGTCAAAACACTGATTTTTACCAAAATTTAACAATCAATTATCCACCGCAAACGTTTCCGCAAACAATTTCTCGCAAAAAAACAGCTGTTGCAAGCAGCAATAAACGGTACGTATGGTCTTTAATTATGTACTTTGTCGAAGAATGAGTGTTCTGCCAGAAAATAACAAAAAATAAGAGGTTGATTTTTAACAACTTATGAATTCAATTGACCGCTTGTCATTTTGAAGTTTTTGGAAGTCCACTTACAGGATTTATGCTTGTAGTTTATAAATTGTAAACCTCTTATTTAACGCTTATGCTTGCCAAAAAACTTCCAGGGTTAACCCTGGGTTTTATGCTGCTACTCCTATCGGCAGCCGTCTCCGCCCAAAACAAAACAATCACCGGAAAAATTACTGATTCGAAAAGTGCGGCAGTGTCAGGCGCCAGTGTTGTAGCCAAAGGCTCAACAACCGGAACCTCCACCAACGCCAACGGGGAATTCACCCTTCTTGTACCTGAAGCAATCAACACCCTCGTGGTTTCTTCAGTTGGTTACACGTCCATGGATGTGGACATTACTGGTCGCACTACCGTTTCTGTTACACTCGTTGATGCAGCGGGTGACCTGAACGAAGTAGTAGTGATCGGTTATGGTACCGCACGCCGTAAAGACCTTACTGGTTCTGTCGCTTCTGTAGGCGCCAAGGATTTCAACAAAGGGGTGTATACCGCTCCCGACCAGTTGATCCAGGGTAAAGCTGCAGGTGTGCAGGTGATCAACAACAGTGGTCAGCCAGGTGGTGGTACAACGGTAAAAGTGCGTGGTAGTTCCGCCCTTACCGGAAGTGGCCAGCCTTTATATGTAATTGACGGGGTGCCGCTCGATAACCGGACTTCCCGTCCGGGCCTCAATGCCCAGAACCTCGGTAATACCCCGGGTTCCAACCCACTCAACTTCATCAACCCTGCTGATATCCAGACAATGGATATCCTGAAAGATGCATCTGCAACCGCAATCTACGGATCAAGGGCAGCGTATGGCGTGGTGTTGATCACTACTAAAAGGGGTCAGACTGGCCAGGCAAAAATTGACGTTGGTTCTTCCATTGGTCTTTCCAAGATCATGAGAAGGATCGATGTTCTTGATGCTTCCCAATATCGTGCAGCCATTTCCTACTATGGTGTGGCCGCTTCAAACGATCGCGGTTCGGATGTGAATGCACTGGATGAAATCCTGCAGACTGCCCTGACCCAAAACCACAACGTTTCTGTAAGCGGTGGTAATGATGCAGGCAGGTATCGCTTGTCAGCTGGTATACTTGACCAGGAAGGGATTGTAAGACAAACGAACTTCCGGAAATATTCGGCCAACTTCAGCGGTAACTATAAATTCCTCGACAGCAAAAAGCTTGGACTCGATATCAACATCATCCCAAGCCAGACGATTGAAGACCTGGCCCCTATCAGTAATGATGCGGGTTCAACAGGTAGCCTCATCGGCCAGGCACTGCAGTGGAACCCAACCGAAGCACTTTACAAACCGGATGGTACCTATAATATTAAATCGGGTGATATCGTAAACCCGGTTGCGATGCAGAATGCATACCATGACCGCGCAAGGGTAACCACGATCCTCGCAAGCATCAGCCCGTATTTCAAGATCACCAACTGGCTGGAATACCGTATGCTCTACAGCATTAACTACAGCACCGGTACACGTCGCGCATCCATCAAACAATGGATCAACCTTGCCGATGTGAACACAAAAGGATGGGCCAGCATTTCAAGTAACGAACTGACCCAGCAACAATTCACTCACACACTGAACATGAATAAGGAAATCGCGCCGGGCCTCAACCTGCAGGCTCTCGCCGGTTTTGAATACCTGAAGTACAATAACAAGGGTAGCGCCATGACTGCTTATGGTCCTGCCGGTGGATTTGGTGGTCCTGATGGCGACTTTGGCCTCGACTATACCAACTACATCCAGTACTCCAATTCAACAACGCGTAACATCAGCTCGTTCTACGAACCGCTGAATGAACTGCAATCGTACTTCGGTCGTGTTTCCCTGAACTGGAAAGACCGTTACCTGCTGACAGGAACTGTCCGTCGCGATGGTTCTTCGAAATTCGGTGTGAATAACAAGTATGGTACATTCCCATCTGTAGCTGGTGCATGGAATATCTCTAACGAGAGTTTCTATCCGGCCAATGTGATCAACTCCCTGAAACTGCGTGCAGGATGGGGTATCGTTGGTAACCAGGAATTCCCTGCCGGTTCTTCCCTGAAAGCAAACAACTTTGGTTCAAACGGAAGCCAGACTGTGGCCAACAACGCGAACGATAGCCTGCAGTGGCAGGAAGACCGCCAGTACAACATCGGACTGGATTTCGGCATCCTTAAAAACAGGATCACCGTTACCGCTGACTATTTCAACAAACGTACTGACAAGCTGCTGTATCCAAACGTACCAACCTATCCTTCACCTCCCTCTTCTGCTGTAACCTGGAACAACCTTCCGGTAGGTTATATTGAGAACAAGGGTATTGAAGTAACGGTGAATGCATCCATTATCGATAAACCTGATTTCGGATGGGACTTCTCGGTAAACGCAACCTTCCAGAAAAATAAAGTAGGTGACCTTGCTGCACCAATCCCAACCGGTGGTCTTCATGGCCAGGGTGTGAGCGGTACGCTGGTTGAAACCATCCGGAATGGTTTCCCGATCAACGCATTTTATACCCGCAACTTCCAGGGGCTGAACCCACAGACCGGCCAGGCAATCTACCTCGACAACGGCCGCTTCATGTATGTAGGTGATCCAAATGCCAATACCCTGCTGGGTATCAGCACTACCCTGCGCTACATGAAATTCAACCTGAACGTCAGCATGAACGGTGCGCTTGGACAGGATATCTATAATAACACCCTGAACAACGTAATCAACGTAGGCCTGATCAACGGAGGTCGTAACATCGCGGTTTCAAACTATGAAAACCCAATCAAGGAATCATTTGCTAACCCTGTTACCTCATCTTCCCGTTTCATCGAAGATGGAAGCTACCTGAAAATGGCTAACGCCACCCTGTCTTACGGCATCGGTAATGTTGGCAAGATTTTCAAGAACGGTAACGTGTTTGTAACTGGCCAGAACCTGTTTGTGATCACTGACTTCAGTGGTTTCGATCCGGAAGTGAATACTGACAAGAGCAATAACGGTGTGCCTTCACAGGGTATCGAATACACTCCGTTCCCATCTGCCAGGACCTTCACATTTGGTGTTAACTTCTCCTTATAAAAACTGAAAAAAGAAACTTATGATACGTAAATCTTTTCTACTCATCGGTTCTGCTGCCCTGGTTATTGCCAGCTGTACCAAACTCGATGAAAAATTCCGGGGCCAGCTTGCTGAAGGCGAGGTGGGCCAGACAGGTAACGTGGACGTTGCCGCCCTGTTAAAGGGAGCCTACAACTCGATGCAAACCCAATTCCAGGACCAGGTAGGTAACTACGCCCTTGGTGAAATGACCACAGACGAGCTGATCGGGCCAACCCGTGGTGCCGACTGGGATGATAATGGTGTGTGGCGCGTGCTCCATGAACATAGCTGGGATGGTGATAACCTCCGCCTGATCGATAACTTCCGTAACCTGAACGGTGCGGTATATGCAACAACCAACGTACTGAACTATAACCCTACGCCTGCCCAGGCAGCGGAAGCGCGTTTGCTGCGCGCCATGGCGATGTACAAGGAACTCGACGGTTTTGACCAGGTACCTTACCGTGATCCGGGCGAAAGCACGGTAGGTCCATCACGCGTACGTAAAGGTGCTGAAGCGCTTGATTATATCATCGCGGAAATCACCGACATCCTTCCGACATTACCTGCTGGTCCTGCCGGACGTGCAAACGTAAATGCGGGTAAGGCGTTGCTGATGAAATGTTACCTGAACAAGGGAGTATTCGCATCCTTTGAAACAAGGCAGAATCCAACCTTCGCCGCGGCTGATATGAACCAGGTTATTACCCTGGCCGACCAGATCATCAACAGCGGAAACTACTCCTTCACCCCGATTTACTTTGACAACTTTGCACCCCAGAATACCACCATCGGTACGGAAAATATCTGGACGCAACAGAATGATGAAGGTATCTCCGGTTCTACCGGTTCTACCGTCCGTGCATTCTATCATTCTACCATGCACTACAACCAGGTGCCACAGGGATGGAATGGTTTCAGTACACTGTCTGACTTCTACGACAAGTTTGAAGCAACTGACAAACGCCGTGGTGTGGCCTACCCTCCTTACTCTGGTGCACCTCCCAATCCGGGAGCACGTGTCAACGTAGGGATCCTCGCGGGACAACAGTACAACCTGACTACCGATGCGCCTCTGGACGATCGTACAGGTGCGCCGTTGATCTTCACTCCTGAGGTTAGCAGTATCGAAACCGGTACTAATCTCGAGATTACTGGTTACAGGGCATACAAATACCCGATCGATTACACCAATGACGGTAGCGGTAACATTGATAATGACTACGTATACCTCCGTCTAGCTGACGTACTGCTGATGAAGGCAGAAGCAATCCTTCGTGGTGGTACAGGTACAGCGGCTGGTCCTTATGGATCGACACCGCTGGCGATTGTTAACTATATCCGCACACTGCCTTCAAGGGGTGCAAGTGCCCTGGGCTCTGTAACACTCGATGTGTTACTGGACGAAAGGTCAAGGGAAATGTATCTCGAAGGATGGAGAAGGGAAGACCTCGTACGCTTTGGAAAATTCCTGCAACCATTCCAGGAAAAACCAGGTACCAGCGATCCGAAATACCTGCTGTTTGCTATCCCTAACCAGCAACTGGCGGTTAACCCGAACCTGAAACCGAATCCTGGTTACTAATACCAGCTTTCATATTACTTCAAAAGGCCATTATATAATGGCCTTTTGATTTTTATAGATGTCCGGAATCAGCTAATTTCGGCAGTGCAACCCCGGATACCGCGTACCTGTTCCGGACAGGCCAGCGTTCCAAAATTTTCCGGGGCAAAATGATACTGATGAGATGCTTTCCATTCCTCTTATTCCTGCTGTTCCTTTCCTGCAACCGCGCTGACAAAGACAAACTCTTCGACCTGGTCGAGGATTCGGGTATCAATTTCAACAACAAGGTAGTTGATGGCCAGATTGAAAACAGTTTCTATTACCGTAACTATTACAATGGCGGCGGTGTGGCCATCGGTGACATTAACAATGACGGCTTCTGCGATGTGCTGATGACCTCCAACATGGGGGAAAACAAACTTTACCTGAATAAAGGCGACTTCAAATTTGATGACATCACCGCCAACTCCGGCCTTACACAGGACAGCATGTGGAGCACGGGCGTAATGATGGTCGACATCAACAACGACGGCTGGCTCGATATCTATATCTGCAACGCCGGCCACATGAAAAACGGCAACCGGCGCAACAAACTTTACATCAATAACCAGAAGCTTGGGTTTAAGGAATCGGCAGCCGAGTATGGTCTTGCCATTTCAGCCTACAGCACCCAGGTCTCCTTCTTCGATTATGATCTGGATGGTGACCTCGACTGTTTCATGATCAACAACAGTCCCATGCCCATCAACAACCTCGGTTATACCAACCGGCGCGACCTGCCCGATGCGCAGTGGCAGGTGGCCGACTTCCTGCGCGGCGGGGGCGACCACCTGTTCCGTAATGATAACAACCATTTTACCGAAGTATCGCAGGCAGCAGGGATCCATGGCACACTGATGAGTTTTGGCCTTGGTGTATCCATCGGTGACCTCAACATGGATGGGTATCCGGATGTGTATGTTGCCAACGATTCATACGAACGGGATTACCTGTATATCAACCAGAAGGATGGCACTTTTAAAGATGAGCTGGAAAACTGTATGGAGCAGAACAGTTTTTCTTCCATGGGTGCCGATTTCGCCGATGTCAACAACGACGGACTGATGGATGTATTTACCACAGACATGCTGCCCGATGATGACTTCCGGTTGAAAACACTTGGCGCTTTCGATAACATCGACCTCTACAACACCCGAATCAAAACAGGATTTTACCGGCAGTTCATGAAAAACTGCCTGTTCATTAATAAAGGCAACGGTAAATTCCTTGAAACGGCTAACTATAGCGGGGTATCGGCCAGCGACTGGAGCTGGGGCGCCTTGTTATTCGACGCCGACAACGATGGGTTAAATGATATCTACGTATGCAATGGCGTCAACCGCGATGTGACCAATCTCGACTTCATGGATTTTTTCGCCAATGATGTGATCCAGAAAATGGTGATCTCCGGGCGGAAAGAGAACGTAGACTCAGTACTTGCGCATATCCCGATTAACCCCGTGCCCAACAAAACATTCCATAACCAGGGGAATTTCAAATTTGAAGACGCGGGTGTTAGCTGGGGCCTGGCCCAGCCTGGATTATCCAACGGGGCGGCTTATGGTGACCTCGACAATGACGGCGACCTCGATCTTATCGTCAACAACCAGAACCAGCCATCATTTGTGTACCGCAATAACAGCCGCGAACAGAACCAGAACAACTATATCGGTTTAATGCTGAAAGGCTCGTCGTCCAACCGCTTTGCCATTGGCAGCAAAATCCGCGTTTACCAAGGCTCACAGGTTTACTATCGTGAACTTTTTCCCAGCCGGGGCTTCCAGTCATCAGTCGATTACAAACAGGTGATCGGCCTGGGTAAAACAACCGCCGTGGATTCACTGCAGGTGATCTGGCCCGACAACACTTACTCGACTGTATTACACCCCGCACTAAACCAGGTACACCAGCTTGACCAGGAAAAAATGGCCCGTCATGCTTACGTGATACCGTCCCGGGCAAATGCTGCACCCTTACTGGAACAGGTGACTGTCACAACCGAAAAACACCAGGAAGATGAGTACTCTGATTTTTATTATGAACGCAACCTGCCGGCACTCATGTCACGCGAAGGGCCCGCACTGGCCAAAGGCGATGTAAATGGTGATGGCCTCGACGATCTGTATATCGGTGGTGCAAGGAACCAGCAGGGTCAACTTTATATCCAGGACAGCAAAGGAGCATTTACCCGCCAATCCCAGCCGGTCTTTGCACGTTATGCCAGCTTTGAAGATGTGACTGCAGTGTTTTTCGACGCGGATAAAGATGGGGACAATGATCTTTTTATTGGTGCCGGCGGCAACATCCTTTCGCCGGGCGGTGGTGAATTGGAACACCGCCTGTACCTGAATGACGGCAAAGGGAATTTTGAAATCTCGGCCAGCGCCTTTGCCTCCAACGTAATGAACATTGCCACCGCCGTGGCTG
>SDZZ01000706.1 GCA_004173255.1 Chitinophagaceae bacterium
GGCCACTTCGGCATCGTCAATATCTTTCTGGCTATAGTAACCAACGAAATTATATCCGAAGGGCTGGTCGATCGGGTGACCGGTCTTTGCCAGCCACGGATAACGCTGTGCCGCTTCTGCCTGGTACAATACCTTGTTTTTTGCAACAGAGAAAACCACACCAAGGCTGTACTGCACCTGGCCGATCCTGTCCTGGTAGGTAACCATCCCATCAAACCCGCGGTTAACGGTTACGGCAACGTTGGTTGGTGAAACACCAATTCCAAGGATCAGCGGGATGTCCTGCCGGATCACCAGCTGGTCGTACCGGCGGTCATGGAAGTAATCGATGGTTGCCGAGATCTTGTCATTAAACAGGTTCATATCCACACCCACGTCAAACTTCTTGGCTTTTTCCCAGCTTACATTGCTGTTGCCGAGTGATCCTTCGTAAATGGTACCGGTGGTACCGTTGGTCTGGCCAAAACTATATCCACCCCCATTCTGGTAAACCTGGTTGTACAGGTACTGGTTACCTGGTGCTACATCCGATCCAACAAGGCCATAGGAAGCACGCAGCTTGAACAGGTTGAACATTTTCAGGTTGTCCGCAAAAAAACTTTCTTTGGAAATATTCCATCCGAGACCGAGTGCCGGGAAGAAACCGTTCCGGTTTTTTGCTTCAAAACGATCCGATCCGTTGAGCGCAGCGTTAAAGTCGAACAGGTATTTCTGTTTGTAATCATACCCCACTTTTAATGAATACCCGCGGAACTTCTGGGGCACCTGTGCCACCACTACGCCAAAGATGCTTGCTTCATAATCCACCCGGTAGCTTTGCTGGTTGTACAGCAGCAGGGACGACACATGGTGAGGACCAAAAGTGCGGTCGTAGTTCAGGTAAACCTGTCCGTTCACGCGTTGGTTGGCCAGGTCATTATTACCCGTGGTCCTGTATTTGGCCAGTGTATAACCACCCGAACTGTTTCCTGTATTCAGGTTGTAGGTTCCTGTAATAGGATCATACAGGTAAGAAGGGGGAAATGGTTTATCGCGGAAAAGGTTCAGTGTATTCTGGTCAACCCCTGCATAGGCAATACGGCCGATCAGCGATAGTCCCTTGGTGATGTCATCCAGTTTTTCATTGAATCCGAACAATACGTTGAAGTCCGTACGACGCTGGCGGTTATACCCCTGCGTTTCCAGCACTGCATTGATAGTGGGACGCTGGCTCCTGGTATCGCGGTAGTAAGCATAACTTCCATCAGGATTGAGGAAAGGCGCCGAGTAAGGACGCACTTCGGCAAAATTATAAATGGTGCCGATTACATTCTGTCCGAACGGCTGGTTCACATCCCCGAAACGCGCTGTTACATCAAGACGCAGGCTGAGGTTACGGGTGGCCTGGATATCAAGGTTGGAACGAAGGTTATACCGGCGGTAAAAATAGTTGCTGTTGACCCCGTCGGTATTGGTCGAGAAGTCGCGGATATTCCCTTCCTGTGTAAATGCACCTCCGGAAATAAAATATTTTACGGCCTGTGTACCACCCGAGATATCGAGGTTGGCGTTGGCCTGCATCGACGTGGGCCGCATAATCGCCTTGTACCAGTTTACATTCGGATGTCCGTAAGGATCTGTGCCATTGGCAAAAAGGCTGAGGTCATTGTCAGTGAACAAAGGCTGCAACCCGTCATT
>SDZZ01000204.1 GCA_004173255.1 Chitinophagaceae bacterium
CAATAAAGGCCATTCCGGCCACCGCACCCGAGCCCCGCGGACCTGCCTTTAACTATTTTTCATTCCGCTGTAACATAACGGGTTTGTCGCCCGTATTACTTAAAATTCCGCCAGTGTGAAGTAAATTCGCCCTGCAACGGAAATACCGGCTGTTTTATGACTGAAAGGGAATACAATGAATGCGTCAGCACGTATGCTGACAATGTTTACAGGTTCATCCTGAAGAACCTCCGTCACGAGGAGGATGCCAGGGATGTGGTGCAAACGGCATTCGAGAAAATGTGGCGCAACCGCGAAGAGGTAGACGCGGCAAGGTCCAAATCGTACCTGTTTACCGTTGCTTACCACCAGATGATCGACCACATCCGGAAAGTGAAAAGGATCCAGCTCAAGGAAGAGTTTAATGAAAACTCGAGTGTGCAGGATAAACCGGGAAACAACCTCAAGAAGGTGCTGGAAGATGCGCTGGCCCGGCTAAGCGAAACCCAACGGTCGCTGGTGCTGCTGAAAGATTATGAAGGATACAGCTATGAGGAGATAGGAAAGATCACGGGACTGAGCGAAAGCCAGGTAAAAGTTTACCTGCATCGTGCCCGGGTTCAGCTGAAGGAATATTTAGTAAAAATTGAAAATGTAATCTGACCTGGGTTTGCCCGGGTTAACTTAATATGAATATCAACCGCGACAACTACGAAGAGTTTTTTATCCTTTACGGGGATAATGAACTGGGCAGCGAGGACCGGATCCGCGTTGAAGCATTCGTGCTGGAAAATCCAGACCTGCAGTCAGAGTTCTCTGCACTGAACCAGGTCAGGTTTGCCCCTGACGAGGAAATTTCATTTGACCATAAGGATAGCCTGATGCAGACCGCAGGCCTCAGCAAAAATGATGAGCTGTTACTGTTGTCGGTCGATCAGGAACTGACCCCGGCCCAGCAAAGTGAACTGAATGACCTGCTGCTGCGCGATAAGGGCATGCAGGCAGAACTGGACCTCTACAAAAAAGCAAGCTTCGATCCAAACGAACGGATCGTTTTCCCATACAAAGAGTCTTTATACCGCAGGGAAGAAAAGGCCCGCGTAATTCCGTTTGCATGGCGCAGGATTGCCGCCGCCGCGGCTATCTTCCTGGCAGTGTCTGTTACAGGTTATATAGCATTTACCGGTAAAAATAAACCAACCGGCGAAGTGGCTTCCAGCAACGGCACAGGAACGAATCGAAAAACAGAGATCGATCCGGCAAACCCTGGTATCACGCCGGTATCACCGGCAGGGCAGGATGTTGTTAATCCTGACGCAGGCAGTACAGCCAAACTGAAACACGACAGTTCACTGGTGGCGCCACATTTCGGGCATGCACATGATGTACCGGTAGGCAATGCTGACGCCGTGGCTTCAAAGGATAAAGGGGATAAAAAAGTACTGGTACCGGTGAAAGATAAAGTGATCCCTGTACAGAAAGAGGAAGTGGCAAAAACGCATAACAACCTGCCGCAGCCATCGTACAATCCGAATGTAACTGAGAAGAGGGAGAAAGAGCAGATTGCAATGAATACCCCTGCGTCTAAACAATCAAATACATCACCGACCCAAATAAATACGGATAAGCCTGTAACAATAACTCCTGATGATCCGTATAAATATGTAGTAAACACGATGCCTGATCCGGGTGATGATGCAGACGATCAGGGCCCATCCTCGAAGAAAAACAAGTTCCGTGGATTTTTCCGGAAAGTTACACGGACCTTTGAAAAGAACACCAACATCAGGGCAACTGACGATGAAGACCGTTTGTTGGTGGGAGGACTGGCGATCAGGCTTTAACCCATTTTTAAAAAAAATTGTATGAAGAGGATATTTACACTGTGCGTAGCACTATGCGCTATCACCACCAGTTTTGCCCAGATCGACACAACCACAAAGACAACACCCGACACCATCAAGGTTGGTGGCATGGTGATCATCCGTGAAGCCGGCAGCAACAACGAAGACACGTCCCGTAAACGCGACCGCATTTTCAAGATCACGCGCAGGAATAATGACAAGCCTGCCAATATCAGTACCAACTGGTGGATCCTTGACCTGGGGTTTGCCAACTATAACGACCAGACCAACTACGGTAGCCTTGAAGCACAGGCATTTGCCCCCGGCGCTACAGAAGACAATCTTAAGCTTCGCAGTGGTAAATCCAGGAGTGTCAACATCTGGGTATTCATGCAACGCATCAACCTGATCAAACACGTAGTGAACCTGAAATATGGTATGGGTGTGGAACTGAACAACTACCATTTTGAAAATAAAGAAATTCAGTTTACCAAGAACCCCACCATCGTTGACATTGACGGGTATGCTGTCCTGAGTCCAAGCAAAAACAAACTTGCAGCTGATTACCTGACAGTGCCTGTAATGCTGAATTTCAATTTTACCCCGAATAAATCACGCGCTTACGGTATCAGTGCCGGTATCAGTGCAGGTTACCTGTACAGTTCCCGCCAGAAAACCAAAGCGGATGGTGATGTGGATAAAGTAAAAAGTGATTTTAACCTGCGTAAATGGAAACTGTCTTATGTAGGCGAGGTTTCGCTGGGCGTGGTAAAGCTTTACGGATCTTATGCGGTGAAGAGTATGTTTGAGGACGGCCTTGACATTACCCCCTACACAGTAGGACTCCGGTTCAGCAACTGGTAAGTGGATTTACCCTCAATAAATCTGATCCCGCTGTAGTTTTACAGCGGGATTTTTCTTTGTTTCCGGCCCCATCAATCCGTATACTTGTAAAGTATTCGTTAAAGAGTTTTAACGCATACT
The DNA here is from genome assembly GCA_004173255.1 of Chitinophagaceae bacterium. Lineage (GTDB taxonomy): Bacteria > Bacteroidota > Bacteroidia > Chitinophagales > Chitinophagaceae > JBEVJC01. Next base: position 2,808 of record SDZZ01000204.1, read on the forward strand.
ATTTGAATCCCTATCCCGTTAGAAAACCAGATTAGTCATCCATGAAAAGTGTAGCTGTTCTTCTTTCCTTTATTGTCAGCAGCGGACTGCTCCTTACTTCCCCCTCCGGGAAAAAGGCGGACATGACTCACAAACTGGCTAAACGCCCGGAAAAATCGGGACCAGTCGGCACCGTTTCCATTATCATCGACAAATCGGATTATGAACTCAGCATCTACGACGAAAAAGGATGGTACGCCACCTATCCCGTAGTGTTCGGTAATAATTCACTGGATGATAAAAAAATGGAAGGCGACAAGAAAACGCCGGAAGGCACTTTCCATATCACCAATAAAAAGATGCATGAAAAATGGCATCGCTTTATGGGAATCGATTACCCTACCAAGGAGAGCTGGGAAAGGTTCCGCCAGCGTAAGGAGAAGGGTGAAATACCTGCCGGTGCCAGCATTGGTGGTTCAATAGGTATACACGGCACCTGGCCACATGAAGATTTTATGATCGACAAATTCAAGAACTGGACCATGGGGTGCATCTCCATGAAGAACCAGGACGTGGAAGAAATCTTTGCGTTTATCCCTTCGGGAACGCAGGTAGTGATTCGGAAATAACCTGTCATTCCGGGGGAAGCCCATCACGCAGGCCTTTGTCATTCCGGAGGAATCCCAGCACAAAATCCATTGTCCCCTATACCTTCCCGTTTTTTATTTCCTCCACCACACCCGGCTCAAGTAACGTACTCGTATCACCCAGGTTCTGTGTTTCCCCTTCCGCAATCTTGCGAAGGATCCGGCGCATGATCTTGCCACTCCTTGTTTTTGGCAGACCGCTTACAAACTGGATCTTGTCCGGTTTGGCAATGGGCCCGATAATACGGGAAACGGTGGCAAGGATATCCCTTTTTGACAATTCGAAATCTTCTTTTTTGCCGGAGAAAATCACATATGCATAAATGCCCTGGCCTTTGATGTCGTGCGGATAACCGACCACCGCGCTCTCCACCACACCATGGTGCATGTTGATTGCATTTTCGACCTCGGCGGTCCCGATGCGATGGCCGCTTACATTCAATACATCATCCACCCGGCCCGTAATGCGGTAGTTTCCTTCCTGGTCACGTAATGCACCGTCGCCGGTAAAGTAGAGATCCTTATAAGTGGCGAAATAAGTCTGCCTGCACCGCTCATGGTCACCATAGGTGGTACGCAGGATGCCTGGCCATGGGGCCCTGATACATAGGTTGCCTTTGAACAATCCGTCCCCATCCGCTTCCGTTACCTCATCCCCCTTTTCATCAACCAGCAACGGCTGTATCCCTGGCATAGGCAGCGTGGCCCACGACGGTCTTGCCGGTGTAACACCGGCCAGGTTGGAAATGAGTATACCACCGGTTTCCGTTTGCCACCAGGTGTCGACGACCGGTGAATTTTTCTTTCCGATCTCCTCATTGTACCAGTGCCATGCCTCTTCATTGATGGGTTCACCCACGGTACCCAGTACCTTCAGTGAGGACAGGTCTTTCCCCTTCAGCGGGTCGAGCCCGAATCCCATCAGGCTGCGGATGGCTGTGGGCGCAGTGTACAGGATGTTCACCTTGTATTTGTCCACGATATCCCAGAGCCTGCCGGCATCGGGCCAGGTAGGCACCCCTTCAAACATCACGCTGGTGGCACCGGCACTCAGCGGACCATATATAATATAACTGTGACCCGTGATCCAGCCAATATCTGCCGTGCAGAAGTGCACCTGTCCCGGTTCATACTGAAAGGCATTCACGAAGGTATAATTGGTCCATACCATATAGCCTGCAACTGTATGCACCACGCCCTTGGGTTTACCAGTACTGCCGGAGGTATATAAAATAAACAGCGGATCCTCTGCATCCATTACCTCCGTCTCCACCTGGCCAGGGTGCTGCTCGTCCGGTTCCAGCGGCAGGGCATCAGGACCTTCGGCCACAATGCGCATTTCATCTTCCCACCATACGTCACGCCCCTTGAGCATACTCACCGCCGTGCGCGTACGGGTATATACAATTACCTTTTTTACTAGTTTATTACCGATGAGTGCATCGTCGATCACGGCCTTCAGCGGAATATCCTTGGCGCCGCGGTAGGCACCATCGCAGGTCACAATAAATTCAGACTGGGCATCTTCAAGCCGGTCTGCGATGCTCTGGGCAGAAAAACCGCCGAAGATCACACTATGTATGGCGCCAATACGCGCGCAGGCAAGAACGGCATAGGCCAGTTCGGGTACCATGCCCATATAGATACATACGCGGTCACCTTTTTTTACACCATTATTTTTCAACACCTGGGCAAACTGGCAAACGCGCTTGTGCAGCCGTTTATATGTTACAATACGTGGCTTCTCTTCCGGGTTGTTGGGTTCCCAGATGATGGCGGGTTTATCACCCAATGTATCCAGATGGCGGTCGAGGCAATTCTCCGTGATGTTCAGTTTGCCCCCGGCAAACCATTCCACCTTCGGCTCACGGAAATTCCATTCGAGCACCTTGTCCCATTTTTTTCGCCAGGTAAAATTTTCAGCTACTGCACCCCAGAATTGTTCCGGGTCACTGACACTTTTTTCATAAGCCTGCTTATACTCTTCAATCGTCCTGATCTGATAGGGATATGACATAGTTCAATCAATTGGTCCTAAAAGTACGGATAGAATCTTTTGGATCAGCGTGAAAAACGGGGAAGATCACGACCTGTCCACTGCAAACGTTATACTTTGATGTACTGCAGCACAGTGGTTGCGGGAAAAATGCACGATCCATAAAAAAAAGCATCCGTGAACCATCATCAATTTGTATTTTAACCTCATGAACGAGACCAGAAACATCCGGAAGGTCATCACGGCATCATCGGTTGGAACGATGATCGAATGGTACGACTTCTACATTTTTGGGATGCTTGCCAAAACCATCTCAACCCAGTTTTTTCCCGAAGGCAATGCCACTGCCGCATTGCTCAGCACACTTGCCATTTTTGCAGCAGGATTTATTGTACGCCCGTTCGGCGCGCTGGTCTTTGGCCGGCTTGGCGACCTGATCGGCCGCAAGTACACCTTCCTGCTCACGCTGGTCCTGATGGGAGGTTCCACCTTCCTCATTGGCCTGGTACCCGGCTATAAAACCATCGGCATTGCCGCACCACTGCTGGTGCTGCTGCTCCGGCTGGTACAGGGTCTGGCCCTGGGAGGCGAGTATGGCGGTGCGGCCACCTATGTTGCCGAACATGCGCCTGAAAAACAACGTGGCTTCTACACCAGCTGGATCCAGACCACCGCAACCCTCGGGCTGTTTGTGGCACTCGGCATCATCATGCTGGTGCGGACCAATATGTCCGACGAACAGTTCAACTCGGAATGGGGCGGATGGCGCTACCCATTCTGGATCTCCATTATACTGGTCGGCGTGTCGGTGTACATCCGCATGAAAATGGAAGAGTCACCACTGTTCTCCAGGCTGAAGGCATCGGGGAAAACATCGGCCAATCCGCTGAAAGAAAGTTTCCGCAACAGGGCCAATTTCAAAATGGTACTGCTGGCACTGTTCGGTGCGGCGATGGGACAAGGGGTGATCTGGTATACCGGACAATTTTATGCCCAGAGCTTCCTTGAAACAAAATGTTTTATTGGTTTTGAACAAAGCCGCACGCTCATGTTATGGGCCATTGCATTTGCCACACCGTTCTTCGTGGTGTTTGGCTGGCTGAGTGATAAGATCGGGCGTAAGTGGATCATGCTTGCGGGCATGCTGCTGGGTATCCTTACCTACAGGCCCATCTTCCAGGCATTCCTTGATGACAGCAGGGTCAATACAGCGCAACTATCGTTGGCGAAAAGTGAAGGCAAAAAAGAAAAAACATCCGACCTTGCCAATGGCACAGGACATGTAACGGCGGTAAGTGAAAAGCTGGTGCTGCCCGATGGCGGCGCGTTTACCAAAATGCGGACCGATACAGTATCGGCCAACGGCACCGTTACTTCATCACCCACATTGTACCGCGAGGTTGAACTGTCTTCACCGGTGTACTGGAAGTTTGTCGGACTTGTTTTCCTGCTGATCCTATATGTGACCATGGTATATGGACCCATCGCAGCATTCCTGGTGGAGATTTTCCCTACAAGGATCCGGTATACATCGATGTCGCTGCCTTACCATATCGGGAACGGTGTATTCGGCGGACTGGTTCCATTTATCGGATTACTGCTGACCTCGAGCTACCCTGGCGACAACCTGGTCGGCCTGTGGTATCCGATCGGCGTGGCTGCATTCTGTTTTATTATCGGCGCCATTTATTTAAGCAACCGGATCGATCCGGAAGTAAACGATTAAACCATTTGCCATGAACAGTTTGAAAAGATTACTCGGTGTGTTGTGGATCCTGGCCGGCATTGCCGTACTGGCCATACTGGTGGCTGGTGCCGTGAAAAATGTCGATACCGCAGGCACCCGGGATATAAACAACCCGGTGATCTGGGTAATCATTATCGCCATTTTTACACCCATCAGTATCGGACTTATCATATTCGGATTTTATGCGATAAAAGGTGAATATGACCGGCTTCCGACAAATTCCGCCGAAATTTAAGACAGACTTTACCCGAACAATTTCACTAAATACCAGTTATAATGTATTTTGCAGACCATGACCGGCCGCAGATTACATACAAAAGCACAGGGATTCGCGAGCGTCTTTATGATGGCAGCCTTATTATGGCTCACCATCAGCGTCCCTTTTGTATACGCCGGCCAGCAAAAAATTGCGGCTGAAAAAAAGGTCTGCAAACTCGCCAGGCAACAGCAGCAGAAACAGGACGACGACCGGTCATCCTGTAATCCTTTCGGGAATAATACGGAAGAAAAAGCACCGTCCGGTGTGAACACCCTTTCTGAAGAATACCTCCACCACAGCGAGGATCTTTTCCATGCAGTGGAATTATTCCTGAGCCATCACCATGTACATTCGGTCGACGAGTACGTATCATACCATGGTGAAATGTTATGTCCTCCCCCCAATGCCCTTTCCTGATTGATTTATCTTTTGTGACCAGCCGGTCACCCATTTGCCTTTTACACTCTACTATTT
>SDZZ01000707.1 GCA_004173255.1 Chitinophagaceae bacterium
ACCAATACCAAAATCATCGACCCCCGCATTATTGGAAATACAGGTGAGATCACGCACGCCTTTTTTCACCAATGCAGCAATCGTGTTCTCCGGGATTCCACAGAGCCCCAAACCACCAAGCATGATTACGGCTCCGTCACTTAAATCATGGATTGCGTCCGAAGCGCCTGTTACAGTTTTCTTCATAATGGCTGAATGAACTACGAATGTATGGAAGAATGCACAAAGATGGGATTACGCAACAACTGCGGTAACTACAAGGATTTAATACGGGGAAAAAGCAATCCCGCAGGAGGATAAAAAAAATGCCCACGCAAATTTGTTCAACGGGTATTCGCTTGCAATAAATGCCGGAGCAACCTTATTATGGAAGCATTCGCTTGCGCCTGACGCTGTCCTTGACCCGTTCGCGGTTACGAAGAAGTATCTGGCGGCCCGAATCGAGTTTCCGCTGTGCCGTGTCAACGGCTACTGCGTGAATGCTATCCGTTTTTGGCTGGGCAAGCGGGGGGGTCGGGATGACCATGACGGAATCCATTACTGCAGCCATCATCTGGGGATTCTTCTGGTACCAGTCATAACTCTTACGGAAATCAGCCTCGGTGATTTTATGAATGTCCCACACCTTCTGGTACCATTTCATACTCTCTCCTACCTTGTTCACTGAAGTATCCTTGTACAAAACATACCCGGAAAGAAACTCACCGGTCCGCATCATGTCATACATCACCAGCTTCATTTTTTCCGGAGGAAGAACGCCTGCCGGTGTAGCCGGTTTGTCGGAACAAGCCGCCAGTATGAATACCAGCAGTGCTGCTATAAAAGTTTTCATTTAATGTCTTTGTAGGTACTCGTATTACTGATATCAATTTTGGTCAGGATATCACGTGCCCTTGTTTTCATGTCACCATCTGCCTTACTGAAAACATTCACCAGCTCCTTGCTTTTTCCCTGAAAGAAAAACTGCATGACCATGGAGTTGGGATTGTCTGCATTGAGTGTATTCAGGAAATTGAGGCTGTTCAGGATCCCGTTGCGGCCGGCGTCTTCATTTTCATAAAAAATATCCATCCCCGAACGGTAATAGTTATAGATAGCTTCGTGCATCAGGCCAAACCGGTTATTGTTCATGTTTTCGGCCAGCCAGTAACGGTTGCGGAGGTTTTCAAACGATTTCCACCCGGTGATGTCGCGGCTTTCGGGTGCATTGTTTACAATGTTCCAGGCCTTCTGGAAATAGGCATCGCCACCGCGGAGCGCATACGAATCATAATCGAACCCCAGTATAATATTTACATAATACGCGACCACAGCTGGCAGGTTAGCGGCCGATGGGTCATTACCCTGGATACGGTTTTCGTTAAACTCAATGGGCTGGAACTCCTGGTAACGGAATGTTACCTGGTCATCGATGAAGTTAATCATCGGTGACTCATAAGTTGTGCTAAAAACCGGACGGGCGGCCTGTACAGTCAGGCTGGCCTGGTATACATTATCACCCAGTTCTTTCGTGATGTTCAGTAAAAAATTACACTGGATCTTTTCATTGGCTGTAAAATCATCCTTGGTCCATTTCCGCTGGTTTACCAGGTTGGTCAGTGCAGTCTGCAATGTCTGGAAAATACTTTTATTTACCTGGCTGCTCACTGCCTGGCTCAGTACGGTAAAC
>SDZZ01000205.1 GCA_004173255.1 Chitinophagaceae bacterium
ATCGGCTTCGGGCCGAAGGTGCTGAAGGTCCGCGGCAAGGAGACGGAGTATTGCATCGGGCTGCTCCCGTTCGGCGGCTTCGTGAAGATGCTCGAGGAGGGGAAGGCGGAGCAGCCGATCCTCCCCGAGGAGAAGTACCGCACGTTCGAGGCGCAGCCGCTCTGGAAGCGCGTCGTCATCGTCCTCGCCGGCCCGGCGATGAACCTCGTCTTCCCGGTCGCCCTCTACACGTCGGTCTACCTGGAGGACATCGGCACTTATTCTTCCCCGCGTATTGCCGACCTGAATGGTGATGGCATACCCGACATTGTAATGGGGGCGGGGGGCCAGGAGGGGAGGCCGAGCGCAAAAGCTGTGATTGCCCTTGATGGGTACAGTGGTGAAACGCTCTGGGTAGTTCCGGGCATCAACCAGGTTGTTGGTTCGCCAGTGTTCCAGGATCTCAACAAGGACGGTACCCCGGATGTAATCATCGGCGGACGATGGGCACAACTACTGGCAATCGATGGTAAAACCGGCGCCAGCATCTGGTCGTTTTATGCCGAGCGCAAAAGCACCGATGGGTCCGATGGAGGCTGGTTCAATTTTACCACTCCGCAACTGGTGCCCGACCAGGACCGGGACGGGCTGCCTGACCTCGTTGTTGCCAATGGCGGTGATGCCCGGAAGGCGGCAGGGGATCCGGATCGTCCGGCCGGCCGCATCTTGGTATTAAGCAGTGCTACCGGTAAAATCCTGGCCAACGCAGTGGTGCCCGACGGCATGGAAACGTATATGTCGGTGGTTTGTGACCCTCGCGTGAATGACATCTTCCTGTATTACGGCACCGGTGGGGAATCACTCGGCGGACACCTGTATCGCACCACCCTGCGGCAACTGATGACAGGTGACCTGCGCAACTCCGTGCAGGTGGCAAGTGGTGTTACCAAAGGATTTGTTTCATCTCCTGTACTGGTTGACCTGAACCATGACCATATCAACGATGTGGTGGTGAACACGGCCGACGGCCGGATGCTTGCCATTGATGGCAATACTGACAGCACAATGTGGTTGCTGCAGTTTCCGGGAACAGAGGCATATACCATGCCCGCGCCCGGTCGATTCACCAATGACAGCATCCCCGACTTCCTCTGCAATTTTGCCATTGGTGTATTTCCTGACCTGCAGCGGTCTATCCGGTTTATGGTAGATGGCTCAAACGGGAAAGTTTTATACCAGGATACGATTCCTTCGTTCCAGTATGCAAGCGGTATAACCGCCGACCTCGATGGCGATGGTTTTGATGAAGGCATCATGAACCAGAGCGAAATGAAACGTACGCAATTTGAATACAAATACTATAGCTACCTGATCGCATTTGATTTTCACCGCAACACCCGATACGGTCTCGGGGATACGGTGCAGGCCACCAATTTTGCCTCCACACCCTGGCTGGGTGACATGGACAACGATGGTACACTGGATATTATTTCCAGCAGCGTGTTGTTCGACGGGGTTAAACTTGATCTTGAAAAGCCACGCGGACTAAGGGTTTCACGATATGTCACCAACAAGCTGTCGAAAGCGCAACCACGGTGGGGAGCGTTTATGGGAAGTGAATATACCGGCCGTTATCCGTAAGCCAGACTCACAACAACCTATCAGGAGAAGCGGTGCGTCTTCAGCCATGCTGCACAGCGGTCGAACCAGTTGTCGGTGGTAGTCCGGTTGTGTAAACCAAACCCGTGACCGCCTTTTTCATACACATGGATTTCAGAAGGGATCTTTTTTGCCTGGAGGGAGTCGAAAAACACCAGGCTGTTTTTAACAGGCACTACTGCATCATCGGCACTATGTACCAGGAAGGTTGGAGGTGTTTGTGCAGTAACACGGGTCTCATTGCTATACTGCGAAACCAGGTCAGCCGAAGGTTTGTTCCCCAGCAGGTGTTCCCGCGAGCCGCGATGGGTAATGGGGCCAAAGCTGATAACCGGATAAATTAATAACATAAAGGAAGGGACGAGGCTGATGTTGTCGGTGGTCCCAATATAATTTTTATCAAAATGGGTACCTGCAGTGGAAGCCAGGTGTCCGCCGGCAGAAAAGCCGATAATGCCTGTCCTTGCCGGGTCTATCCCAAACTCCGCTGCCCGTTCGCGTACCAGGTGGATTGCCTGTTGTGCATCCTGCAGCGGACCGGTTTTCTTATCAACCATGATGCGGTCGTCAGGCAACCGGTTCTTCACTACGAAGGCCACAAAACCGATACTGGTAAAGGCTTTTGCGATCTCGTCACCTTCATGCGCCATAGCAAGCCCGGCATAACCACCACCGGGAAAGACCAGCACGGCTGGGCTGTTTGTCTTCCTGGTTTCCGGGAAATAGGGAGTAATGGTGGGCACGCTGATATTGGATACAAAACCATTTTCATCTTTTTTCTCTTTAAAGTCCGGCGGTGCGGGCTTGCTTCCGGGTATGACCCCTTTATAGAGAGGCAGCGGCTTTTCCTGTGCCGACAAGTTAACAGAGGCAACGATGAGCATGAGAAGAAGCAGGTTTTTTTTCATGATAATACCACATTCAGGTGATTGTCTGGTGTTTTACTACACTGTAATTTAGTGATCTTTCTCAGGCAGTATAGCAGTCGTTTAGGAGGTTCCCTTTACCGGGAACCTTTCTGTTTTTACAATGGTCGTTTCGCCGGGCTGAATCACGAAAAATAGTTAGATTGGGGGCTGCTTAACAACAAGATATGAAACGATCCCTGCTACTCGCCAGTTTTTTGTGCTTCGTCCTCGTCTCTTTTTCAAATGTGCGCCTGCCGCTCCTGTTCAGTAACGAAATGGTGCTGCAGCGTGACAAGCCGGTTCCGGTCTGGGGCTGGGCCGATCCGAAAGAAAAAATCCAGGTCAGTTTTAATAACCAGGTCAGGTCCGTTACTGCCGGTAAAGATGGAAAATGGCGGGTGGACCTGGCACCCACCGCCGCGGGTGGTCCATTTACTTTGACCGTAAAAGGGAAAAATACTATAACCATCAACGATGTGCTGGTGGGTGAGGTATGGCTTTGTTCAGGGCAGTCCAATATGGAGATGCCCATCGCTGGCTGGGGCCTTATCAATAATTACCAGCAGGAGATTGCAAAAGCAAATTACCCGACTATCCGCCAGTTCCTGGTGCAGAAGGCAACTGCGGCTGAGCCACAGGCCGAACTTGCAGGGGGTGACTGGAAGAAATGCGAACCCGCCAATGCAGGTGATTTTTCGGCCCTTGCCTATTTCTTCGCCAGGGAACTGCAATCAAAACTGAACATACCTATTGGCCTGATCAATTGTACCTGGGGCGGTACCCATTCCGAAACCTGGACCAGCCGCGAGGCATTCCAGAATAGCCCGGAGTTTAAGGAAATGATCGCCGGCATGAAGCCAGTGTCCCTGGCCGAAGTAGCTGCCCGGCGTAAAGAGGCGGTGGAAACACTTCTTGCAAAATACCAGGTGAAGCCTGAAGCAGGCCAGGACACAAAGGCATGGAAAGAACCATCCTACAATGATGCTGCGTGGAACAAGATCAGAGTCCCAGGCGTCTGGGAATCGAATGGACTGCCCGATGTGGACGGTACTATATGGCTTCGTCGCAGTATTGAGATTACCCGGGAAGACGCCGGGAAAGCGGCCACCCTCCACCTCGCAAAAATTGATGACGAAGATGATACCTATGTGAACGGGCAATTGGTTGGATCCACTAAGCCATATAATGCTGACCGCATTTACCAGATAGCTGCCGGCGTGCTGAAAGAAGGGAAGAACGTTATTGCGGTACGGGTAAATGATACAGGTGGCGAGGGCGGAATCTATGGGGATGCGGGCGATGTGGCATTGGAAACAGGCACAAAGAAAATTGCCCTTTCCGGCGACTGGTCCATCGCTGTGGAAAAAGTATTACCCATCAACACCAGCGTGGGGCCAAACAGCTATCCGACCCTTTTATCCAATGCCATGCTGGAACCATTGATCCCTTACGCTATCAAAGGCGTAATCTGGTACCAGGGTGAATCCAATGCAGGCCGGGCGTTCCAGTACCAGAAGGCGTTCCCGCTCATGATCACTGACTGGCGCAATCGGTGGAAACAAACTGACCTTCCATTTTATTTTGTCCAGCTTTCAAGTTTCGGCGCCAATAATGGCGATAGCCGCAAAGGCAGTACCTGGGCCGAGTTGCGGGAAGCGCAGGATAAAACGCAGTCGCTCCCCAACACCGGTATGGCTGTTACCACCGATATTGGTGACGCAAAAGATATCCATCCAAAAAACAAACAGGATGTTGGCCTCCGCCTTGCAAAGATTGCACTGGACAAAACATATAAGATGGGCGGGGTCTCATCCGGACCTGTGTACCGGTCTTTTACTACTGAAGGCAACAGGATTGCCGTTACATTCAACAATACCGGCTCGGGATTAATGACCACCGATAAATATGGTTACCTGCGCGGATTTGAAGTGGCCGGGGCCGACCAGCAGTTCCATTATGCAAAGGCATGGATTGAAGGGGATAAAGTGATAGTAAGCAGTGAAGATGTCAAAGCTCCTGTTGCCGTCCGTTATGGCTGGGCCGATGATGCCGGGGAAGACAACCTGTTTAACAAAGAAAACTTACCTGCCGCCCCATTCAGGACCGACAACTGGAAAGGCATTACCGAATCAGTGAAGTATGAGATCGGCAAATAAATAAAGTGAAACACTTAACCCGCTAAGTGCCGCAACGGGTAAGTCTTGCAGAAGATCAATTTTTTCAATCCAAGAGCGCGGTTGATGCGTATTTCCTGCAAAAGTGGTTTATTTTGTTTGGGAGATACTTTAATCCAGAGCATGAATACATACCCGGTTCCAGCCAACGAAGAGCAACGCCTGAAAGAACTCTATGCTTACAACATCCTCGATACGGAGGCAGAGCAGGATTTTACCGACATCGTTGAACTGGCTTCTTACATCTGTGACGCCCCTATGTCGCTGATCTCACTGATTGACCGAAACCGCCAATGGTTCAAGGCAAGGAAAGGCATATCGGACCAGGAAATGTCCAGGCAGATCGCCATCTGCGCACATACCATTGCAGGTACCGGTCCTTTCATTGTACCCGATGCATCGAAAGACCAACGATTCCAGGATTTTTCTACTGTTACGGGCGACCCCTATGTGCGGTTTTATGCAGGGGTCCCGCTGGTAACACCCAACGGATTCAATATCGGAAGCCTTTGCGTCATTGACAATAAGCCCCGGCACCTCAATGAACAACAGGAAAAAGCGCTGACCACACTTGCCACCCAGGTAATCAAGCTGATGGACGAGCGTGCGAATGCCAGGCGCCACCAGGAAGTGGCGCGACTCGAGAAACTGCAGAACACTGCACTGGAACGAATGATGCATACCCAGCGCCGGATCCTGACCATCCTGGGCCATGATGCCCGTGCACCCTTGTATGCCATTAACCAGATGCTGAAGATTACCGGAAGGACAGCCGTAAGTAACGATGACCTGAAGTCCAACCTGGAACTGATGAGTAACCAGCTGGGGGCAACACTGATCATGATCGAAGACCTGCTCAGCTGGGGTAAAAACCACCTGAACTCTGACTCGGGGCTTACGCTGAAAAACATTCCCCTGCAGGATATCGTCAACGATGTAATGGAGTTATTAAAAGGTAATGCCGAGTTGAAAAATATCAACCTGGTCAATAAAGTTCCGGTAAAAATGATTTCACCGATACCGGCTACCATGATGAATTTTATTATCCGGAACCTGGTGAACAACGCCATCAAGTTTACCAACAGCGGATCGGTGTCCATTACCGCCATGGAAAAAGACAGTATAGTGGAGGTGGTAGTAATAGATACCGGTATTGGTATGGGTCCGCAGCAGCTGGAACACCTGAACAGGGGAGTCAACCGTACTGCATCTGATGCGGCCATGCATGATTCAGGAATCGGTATCATCATGATCCAGGAATTCATGCTTCAGCTGGGCGGGGATATCCACTTCACCAGTAAAAAAGGCTCGGGCACTGCCGTATCGGTCAGGCTTCCAAGGAAAGCTGCGCTTCAGCTGCCGGATAATCTCACCCTGCTTAATTGATTTTTTGAATTTTCTTTTCCGGACAAATTGCATTCACTTACATGGACCTATAGCTCCGGCTCTGGTCCATGCAGTTTGGATGGATCTTTTACCGGGTCAATTTTGACCGGACGGCCCTCGCGGGCAGACTGGTAAATGGCATCCATGATGATGTGGTCCTGCAATCCTTCATAACCAGTTGTGAATGGCTGTTTGTTGTTCATGACACAATCGGAGAAATGATCCATTTCTGCCGCGAACTGGTTCGTTTCCGGGATATTGATGGACGCCTGCATCTTTATGCCGTCTTTTACCGTGGATGATTTCAGTTGTTGACCGTGGTAAGCGTAAGCATTCTCGATGTCAAGCCAGCCGCGTTCGGCCATTACCCTGTACCTCCGGCTTTCGTGCACGGCATAGTCGGTAGAACAACTGGCCATAATACCACCGGGAAATTTCATTTGCCAGGCGACCAGTTCTTCCACTTCTTTAAACAACGGGTTGCCGGCGGTGCTGAACTGCCACGCAAAAACTTCGGTTGGTTCCAGGCCAAGGATAAACCGGGTGGTGTTGAGGCAATACAACCCAATGTCCGGTAAAGCGCCGCCACCTGCGAGCGCTTTTTTATGGCGCCAGTGATCAGGGTTGGCACTGCTCTGGCTGTTGCACGCTTCCACAAACCTGGTAGTCCCGAACTCCTGTTGCTTTAATTGCTGCCGCACATAACGGTTGTGGGGCTGGTATTGTATACGATAGGCGATCATCAGTTTTACGTTCGCCTGCTCGCAGGCGCGGATCATGTCCCTGCATTCCTCCGCGTTGTTGGCCATCGGCTTTTCGCAAAGCACATGTTTACCGGCTTTCGCAGCCCTGATCACATATTCTTTATGAAGCCCGTTTGGCAACACTATATAAACCACATCAACCAGCTTATTGCTGCTGATGGAATCGAAATTCTGGTAACTGTAGCAATTTTCCCGGGCGATTCCGTATTGACCGGACACTTTTTTCAGTTTCTCCGGATTGCCACTGACCAGTGCCACCAGTCTCGATTTTTTGCAGCTTGACAACGCCGGTAAAATCTCTTCCAGTGCAAGATGCCCAAGGCCAACCACAGCGTATCCTACACGCTGGTCCGGCGCCAGTGGGGTGGGTGTTGGTGCAGTTGCCGGATCCGCATCCGATTTCCATTGTTCCAGTACGATCGGCTCCTGCGGACTGGCCGGGATCCTTGCCGGTGGCGACTTGGCGGCTTTGTCGGACCGCGTTTGGGCAAGAAGCGGGCTGCCTGCCAGCAGTCCGCCAGCTACGAGCGATTTGCCCGATATGGAGAGAAATGTTTTACGGGAAAGAGGGGCAGCCTCTGATTCAGCTGCGTGTTGTTGCTGTTCAGTCATCACTGGTACTTTGGCAAATGAGCAAAAAAAACCATGCCGTCCCTTTTAAATTATTGGCTTGTCTTTTGGATTATCCTGACGCCGGTAAAACAGCCGGCATTAATTATCGGAGCCATTTATGAGCAAAGCTTTGAAACTCCGGCGTATCGCCCTTATCGGCGGCGGCCCGGCGGCACTCTTCTTTTACAACACTTTACTGAATTCGGGACGGACGGACTACACAGTCGACATTTTCGAACGTAAAACTGTCCTTGGTATCGGTATGCCGTACAGCAACGAAGGGGCAGGCATGGAACATATCACTAACGTATCAGGCAACGAAATACCCAAACTTGTTACGGGTACGAAGGAATGGAT
>SDZZ01000708.1 GCA_004173255.1 Chitinophagaceae bacterium
GAACTGACCGGTAATAACCGCGAAGAGGTTATCGCCTCATTCTTCTGGTCAACCATGGTTACCCACCACACTTATGCAAACGGCGGTAACAGTAACTATGAATACTGCGGGGCGGAAGATAAACTGAACGACCGGCTGAGTGACAATACCAGCGAAACATGCAACACGTATAATATGCTGAAGCTGACCCGGCACCTGTTCGGGCTGCAGCCGGAAGGCAAACTGAATGATTATTATGAGCGGGCTTTATACAATCACATCCTTGCCTCGCAGAATCCCGGCAATGGCATGATGTGTTATTTCGTGCCGCTGCGTATGGGTGCCCGGAAACAATTCAGTGATGAGTTCAACACCTTCACCTGTTGCGTGGGAACAGGCATGGAAAACCATTCCAAATACGCGGAGAATATTTATAGCGAGGGGGCTGATTCCAGTCTTTACCTCAACCTGTTTATTGGTTCCCGGCTAAACTGGAAAACAAAAAAAGTAAAGATTGACCAGGAGACCAGTTTTCCTGAAACGTCCTCTTCGCTCATCACCATATCGGTAACCAGTCCGGCCACATTTACCCTGCGTGTCCGCCACCCGGCATGGGCCAACACGGTCACACTGGAGATTAATGGTAAAAAGATAACAGCGGATGAGTCGCACGGCTATCTCTCCATAAATCGCACGTGGAAAAACGGTGACCGGTTGAAGATCAGTTTACCGATGAAGCTTCGGACGGAGCCTATGCCCGATAATACAGACAGGCTGGCCATCCTGTATGGACCTTTACTGATGGCGGGTGATCTTGGAACAAAGATGCCCGACCCCGTGTATGGCGCGCCAGTTCTGCTGACCAGCACCCGCAATGTAGCCGACTGGGTAAAACCGGCTGGTGGTCCGCTTGACTTCCGGCTTCTCAAGGTGGGCAAACCGGAGGATGTAAACCTGGTACCGTTTTACAAAATAGTGGACCAGTATTACAGCGTGTACTGGGACCTGTTCAGCCAGGAGGCATGGAGTAAACGACAACTGGCTTATGAAGAGGATAAACGAAAAAAACTGGCACTGGAACAACGCACGATCGATGAGTTGCGCCTTGGTGAAATGCAACCCGAGCGCGATCATAAACTGGAGGCCACCGATCAATCTTATACCGAAATCGCCCTGGGCCGGGGAGGGCGCGAAGTGCGCAACGGAGGTTACTTTTCATTCACTATGAAAGTGCTGCCCGATGAAGGAAACGTATTGCAGTTGTCGTATCTCGGCGATGACCGTGATCGTACTTTTGAGATCCTGGCCGACGGAACCACCATTGCAACGGGGGAGATGAAAGGTGGTCCTGCCGGGCAATTCATCGATGTGGAGTATCCGATACCGGCCGGCCTGACAAAAGGCAAATCAACGATCCGCATTACTATCCAGGCCCGTCCGGGTAAAACTGCCGGCCGCATTTTTTCGCCACGGATATTGCGGGTAAATAATAAACACTAAATGATGTTCGGCTTGTGAAAAATATTATTGTAATCGGCGGGGGCATCATCGGACTCAGTTCTACGTATTACCTGAGCAAGGCGGGCCATCGTGTAACGGTGCTCGATAAAGGTGATTTCACGGACAACTGCTCCTACGGAAATGCAGGTTATGTTTGCCCCAGTCATTTCATCCCGCTCGC
>SDZZ01000206.1 GCA_004173255.1 Chitinophagaceae bacterium
GTATGGGTGGAGGCCCGGCATCTGCATCGCAGGGTTATGTACGTCCGACATATGGAGTGGATGCTGCCATTCGCTATGAATTCCTGAAAAACAAAACCGCATCGTTATCACTCAACGTGAACGATATTTTCAAGACACGCCGCTCGGATATACATTCCGAATCAACCCTGTTTACCCAGGATGCATACAGGATCCGCGACCAGCGCGTGTTCCGGATCAACTTCAACTGGCGTTTCGGCAAGTTCGATCCAAGCCTTTTCAAACGCAAAAACCTAAAAGGCGAAAGGGAAGGAACGAATATCGACATGGGACAATAAAACAGTTTAGAATTCTATATTTGCAATGGCCTCCTTCGATTTACAATCGAAGGAGGCCATTAACTATATGAAATCACTGGTTTTTACCGTTACTAACGATCTTAACTACGACCAGCGCATGATCAGGATCTGCGAATCGCTGGCGGGTGCGGGTTACAGGGTTACGCTGGTAGGACGGACAACACCAGCTTCACTTCCGCTGCAGCCACGGGACTTCCGACAGAAACGCCTCGGCTGTATATTTCCCAAAGGCCCCCTCTTCTACATAGAATATAATGTCCGCCTTTTCTTTTACCTTCTTTTCGCGAAGGCCTCCGTGCTTTGTGCCATTGATCTCGATAGCATCCTGCCGGTGCTGGTTGTATCGAAGCTTCGCCGGATCAAACGGGTATATGATGCACATGAGTTGTTCTGCGAAATGCAGGAAATAGTGGAGCGGCCTCGCATTTACCGCATCTGGAAATGCATTGAAAAAATAAGCGTTCCCTCCTTCCGGTACGGTTACACCGTTAACCAGCCCATTGCCGATGAGTTTCAAAAAATGTACAACCGGCACTATGAGGTGATCCGCAACATGCCATTGCTGCGCGATCTTCAGGTACCTGCGAAACCTGAACGCTTTATCCTTTACCAGGGAGCCGTAAATGAAGGCCGCAGTTTCGATACACTGATTCCCGCCATGCAACTGGTGAATGCCAGGCTGGTGATTGCGGGAACGGGCAATTACATGGATACAGTCAAAACCCTGATCGCCCAACACCGGCTCGAAGGCAAAATTGTACTGCTCGGAAACCTGTTGCCTGCTGACCTGCGGGCCAAAACCAGGGAAGCATATATCGGGGTTACTTTGTTTGAACACAAGGGGTTGAGTAATTATTATTCCCTTGCCAACCGGTACTTCGACTACCTGCATGCAGGGGTACCGCAACTTTGTGTCGATTACCCCGTTTACCATGAACTGAACAAAACGGCCCCGGTAGCTGTTCTAACCGAGGGGCTGAGTCCGGAACGTATTGCCCTCAAACTGAATATGTTGCTTGAAAATGATGATTTATACCGGGAACTCCAGGCGAATTGCCTGGTACAACGGCAAACATTAAACTGGCAGCAGGAAGAAAAAAAACTGATTCATTTTTATAAACAGATTCTCGGTTCTTGAGCAAACACCTCCATATAATTTGTCTAGATGTGCCGTGGCCTGCCGACTATGGTGGAGCCATTGACATGATGGAACGGATCCGTGAGTTCCATAAAGCCGGGGTACTCATCCATCTCCACTATTTCAGTTACAACGAGCGCGGCAACCCAAATGAGCTGAACCAGTTCTGCCACATTATCCATGTGTATGACCGGGTTCCTCCGTCGAAAGGATTTTCACTGAAGGTTCCCTACATCGTTTCCTCGCGGATCAACGGGGAACTGATCACCCGGTTAAATGAAGACAACCATCCCATCCTCGTGGAAGGGATCCATTGCAGCGGCATCCTCCCCCACATCAATCTTTCCAGCCGCAAGGTGGTGGTGCGGATGCACAACGAAGAAAGCCTTTACTACAGGGAACTGGCAAGGGCTGAGAACAGCCTCGTTAAAAAAATGTATTTCCTTAACGAAAGCCGCCTGCTCAAAAATTACAGCCAGCACCTTCCTGATGAATGTGTGTATGCCTGTGTAACCGATAAGGACAGGGAAGCGTTCATCAATGATTACCACCTGCCCAACGTTGAACTGCTGCCCACCTTCCCTGCATGGACACAGGTCAACTCGGAAGAAGGCCAGGGAAGTTTCTGTCTTTATCACGGTAACCTTTCTGTTCCGGAAAATGAAGAAGCCGCAATCTGGCTCCTCTGCAAGGTGTTCACCAAGGTGCGTGTCCATTTTATCATCGCCGGTAAAAAGCCATCGAAACGCCTGATCAAGGCCGCGGAGTTATGCGACCACACCTGCCTGGTTGCCGATCCGTCCGAATCGGAAATGAGTGACCTGGTACGCAAAGCCCATATCAATGTGCTTCCCTGTTTTAATAAAAACAGTACCGGCATACGGCTGAAACTGCTTCACGCGTTATTCGAAGGAAGGCATTGCGTCGTAAACGACCCCATTGTAGCAGGTACGCACCTGGAAGATGCCTGCCATATCAGTGATACGGCCAATGGTTTTGCATCAATTATTTCCCAGTTATATTACCAGCCTTTTGCAGAAGAAGAGATCCGTTTGCGGACACACCTGCTGAAGCAATATGATAATACGGCCAACACACGCAGGCTTATGAAATGGCTGTGGTAACTGCCTCCATCCGCTTTTTACAGGAAGACCCACTTACTTATTCCATCGTGATGGTGGCATTATCGATCACCTTGCCACGTTCGGTCCGGATCATCCGTGCCGGGAATTTCTGTACAACAATATAATCATGTGTTGCCATGACGATGGCAGTGTTGAAGTCGCGGCAGATATGGAAAAGCAGGTTCATGATTTCGTCCGAAGTCTCGGGGTCAAGGTTACCGGTTGGCTCATCGGCCAGGATCAGCTTGGGCGAGTTAAGTAATGCGCGGGCGATATCAATCCGCTGCTGTTCGCCACCACTCAGCTCGAATGGCATTTTGAAACCTTTTGCTTTCAACCCTACCTTGTCCAGTACATCCAGGATTTTTTCATCCATCAGTTTATTGTCGGTCCACCCCGTGGCCTTCAGCACAAATTTGAGGTTATCATTTACGTTGCGGTCGGTCAGCAACTGGAAATCCTGGAACACCACGCCCAGGTTGCGGCGGAGGTAGGGAACCTTACGCCAGTCGATATTGCGGATCTCAAAACCTGCAACCATGGCCTGGCCTTCGGTCAGGGTCAGTTCACCATAAAGCGTTTTGAGCAATGAAGATTTGCCGGTGCCTGTTTTACCCACCAGGTACACAAACTCCCCTTTGTTCACAGTGAGGTTTACATCCTGGAGTACCAGGTTATCCCCCTGGTAAATATTTGCGTTACTGATTTCGATGATCGGTTCAGGCATTATTCAAACGTTTGGTTGCAAAATAAAGCAAACTACGGATAGGATTGCGCTTTTTAACGGATAAAAAAAAGACCCCGCTGAGGGCGGGGTCTTCATATTTCACTTACCGTTATTTCACTTCCTCGTAGGGAACATCGGTTACATCATCCTGTGCAGCACCTGCACTGGCGTTCTGCGAACCATCGGGTCCGGGCTGCGCACCAGGGGCGGCTTCACCTGATTTGTAGATGTCCTCACTGGCTGCGGTCCATGCGGCATTGAGTTCAGCCATGGCTGTATCGATTGCAGCAATATCCTGTGCCTTATGGGCATCTTTCAATTTGCTTACACCGGTCTCAATCGCGGACTTCTTATCAGCGGGAATTTTATCGCCGTATTCCGAAACCTGTTTTTCCGTCTGGAAGATCAGGCTGTCGGCAGCGTTCAGCTTGTCGATCTTTTCACGTTCTGCCTTATCGTTGGCCTCATTGGCCTTTGCTTCAGCCTTCATCTTTTCCACTTCATCCTTACTCAGGCCGCTACCGGCTTCGATATGGATTTTCTGCTCCTTGCCGGTACCTTTATCCTTGGCCGTTACATGGAGGATACCATTGGCATCAATATCAAAGGTCACTTCCACCTGAGGTACACCACGTGGTGCCGGCGGAATGCCATCGAGATTGAAGATACCGAGGCTCTTGTTGTCTTTCGACATCGAGCGCTCACCCTGAAGTACATGGATCTGCACGCCGGGCTGGTTATCACTTGCAGTGGAGAAGGTTTCCGATTTTTTAGTCGGGATGGTAGTATTTGAATCGATCAGGCGGGTCATTACACCACCCATGGTTTCAATACCAAGAGACAGTGGGGTAACGTCGAGCAACAATACATCCTTTACTTCACCGGTCATTACCGCTCCCTGGATTGCTGCACCAACGGCAACCACCTCATCGGGGTTTACACTCCGGTTTGGTTTTTTCCCGAAAAACTTCTCAACGATCTCCTGTACTTTAGGGATCCTTGTAGAACCACCCACCAGGATCACTTCGTCAATCTGTGATGTGCTGAGACCCGCATCTTTCAATGCAGCCTCACAAGGTTTGAGGCAACGTGCAAACAGCGTATCGGCCAGCTGCTCAAACTTTGCACGGGTCAGCTTCTTCACCAGGTGTTTAGGCACACCATCCACGGCCGTAATATAAGGAAGGTTGATTTCTGTTTCTGTTGAAGAAGACAGTTCCACTTTCGCTTTTTCAGCTGCTTCCTTCAGGCGTTGTAATGCCATCGGGTCCTTACGCAGGTCAATTGATTCATCTTTTTTGAATTCATCAGCCAGCCAGTCCATGATGACCTTGTCAAAGTCGTCACCACCAAGGTGGGTATCACCATTGGTTGATTTTACTTCGAAAACACCATCACCCAACTCCAGCACCGAGATATCAAACGTACCACCACCAAGGTCAAATACGGCAATCTTCTGGTCGTGTTTTCCTTTATCCAGGCCATAAGCCAGGGCGGCGGCAGTAGGCTCATTCACAATCCGGCGAACAGTGAGGCCGGCAATTTCACCAGCTTCCTTGGTTGCCTGGCGTTGTGCGTCGTTAAAGTAGGCAGGAACGGTAATTACCGCTTCTGTCACTTCCTGTCCCAGGTAATCCTCCGCAGTCTTTTTCATTTTCTGGAGAACCATCGCAGAAATTTCCTGCGGGGTGTACAACCTGCCATCTATGTCAATCCGGACAGTATTATTGTCACCTTTTGCCACTTTATAACTCCAGTGGCTGATCTCTTCACCCACCTCATTGAACTGCCGTCCCATGAAACGCTTCACGGACGAGATGGTGTTCTGGGGGTTTGTGATAGCCTGGCGTTTGGCAGGATCACCTACTTTACGCTCGCCATTTTTAAGAAAAGCCACTACTGACGGGGTTGTGCGGCGACCCTCGTCATTGGCGATCACAACAGGCTCATTGCCTTCCATAACTGACACGCAGCTATTGGTAGTTCCTAAGTCGATTCCGATTATTTTTGCCATAATTATAATTTCTCCTTTTTTTTATCGCCTTTTTCGGCGGACAAGCATGATATCCAATGATTATGCCGACCGGTAAAAGGTGAAAAAATGTCAGCCGGTAAAATGAACTTTTTTCACTTCCCGCAATTTTTACCGGCAAACAATCCGCCGGAACCTGAATTACAAGCGGGCTTTTTTCTACATTTAATAAATGGACTGGATCTGGATCACACTGGGCATTTTATGCGTTATTGGCGGACTGGCCGGCAGTTTACTGCCATTGATACCGGGAACACCGCTTGCCTACCTCGGGCTGCTGCTACAGCAACTACGTGACCCCGCCCCTTTCAGCGCCCGGTTCCTCTGGATCTGGGCCGGCATTACGGTAGTGTCACTGGTCCTGGATTACCTCGTTCCGATCTGGGGAACCAAAGTTTTTGGCGGCACCAGGTATGGCGTATGGGGCACCACCGTTGGTTTCCTGCTTGCATTCTGGATGGGACCGGTAGGAATCATTGCCGGGCCGTTCATTGGCGCCTTCCTGGGTGAAATGATCGGCGGGCAATCATCCGGCCGTTCACTCCGCGCGGCATGGGGCTCCTTCCTGGGTTTCCTGCTGGGGTCATTACTGAAGATCATTCTCTGCGCCGTGATCCTGTATTATATTATCGCTTCCGTGTAGGGTGAATACGAGCACTGGTTTGCCATCGACGGTGTATTCCTTACTGGCCTTAATAAAAGGACGGATAAAACGGATAAACGCGGAACTGCTGATGCGGCACGGGGTAGCCAGCAACACCACAGATCCTGCCCGTAGTAAAGATGTAATCATAGTCGATACTCCTTCAAATGCCAGGGGGTCATAATTGATGTCAGCCAGCATCACAATATCGGCCGTAACGGGCGGCAGGTGGTTCCAGTCGATCTGTGCTGCCTGGAGGTTATGGATGTGGTTCATGCGGGCAGACTGCTCCACCAGTTCCACCGCCGGCTGGTAAAGGTCGCTGGCAAAGACTTTGCGGGCATACCGGGAAACCAGCAGGGACGGCAGCCCGAGCCCGGCGCCCAGTTCCCATACCTCCCTGTCTTCAAACATATGGCGGTGCTCTTCAATAAAAAGGCACAGGGCTTCGGCCGACGGCCACACGGCTGTCCAATAGGGTTTCCCCAAACCAGGCTGCTGCCGGTAAAGGTCTCTTACCTCCGCAGCATCGGGCATACACAGCTTCAATGAAACGGAGCCGGCCTGGTATTCCTGCACGGTGCTGGTAAACTGTTGATCCATCTGAAGTAAAGTTCCGATAATTGACCGATTCCACGTCAGGTCATTCCCTGACGCACTGTCGTTGACCACGCGCGGACTGATCGGGCTGATTCTGTAATTTTACCAAATGCCAGACCCGTTAGGCCAAGCTATTTCTGATTACCATTCGCAGCATTCGCCCGGCCGTTTATGGATCCACAACAAGTATGGCGAGAAAGAAGAGATGCCTGTGGATGTTTACTTCCGCGATTATGACCATATGCCGTTGCTGGAACAGCTGGCAATGAACTATTGTCGGGGAAGCATCCTGGATATTGGTGCAGGTGCAGGAAGCCATGCACTATACCTGCAGCAGCGGGGTGAAACAGATGTGACTGCACTGGAAATTTCGCCGCTGTCGTGCGCAGTGATGCGTGAACGCGGAGTACAACAGGTAGTGAATGCAGATATCCGGCAATGGCGCGGAAAAAAATTTGATACCGTGCTGATGCTGATGAACGGCATCGGCCTCAGTGCCGACCTGGCCGGGCTGGCTGCTTTCCTGCGGCACGCGGCAGAACTGCTTACCGACGGCGGACAGCTCCTGTTTGATTCTTCCGACGTAGCGTACCTGTTCGAGGGCGCCATACCCCAGGGAAGGTATTATGGTGAGATTGATTACAAATACACTTATAAAAAACTTCATACAGAATGGTTCAGCTGGTTGTATGTTGACTTTTTAACCCTCCGCCGCATTGCCGCTGAAACAGGCTGGAAAACAGAAAAACTGATGGAGGATGACCACTACCAATTCCTTGTCAGACTCACCCGCAATATTTAAAATAAGTTGTGTATTTTTACCAAAACTCCCAACAATGAAGATTTTTGTAGCCGGGCTTCCTTATGACCTGGATGACGCAGAGCTTGAAGAAATTTTTGAGAAATTCGGTAAGATCATTTCCGCAAAAGTGGCAATGGATCGTGAAACAGGTAAAAGCAAAGGATTCGGATTCGTGGATATGCTGAATGAAGCTGAAGCAAAAGATGCTATCGAAAGTCTGAATGACCTGTCGCTTGGAAAAAAACCATTGGTTGTTAAAGCAGCTGACGAACGTCCAGGTGGCGGCGGTGGTGGTGGTTTCAATCGCGGCGGTGCACCAGGTGGTGGTGGCGGCGGTTTCAACCGCGGCGGTGGCGGCGGTGGTGGATACAATCGCGGCGGCGGTGGTGGCGGCTACAAT
>SDZZ01000002.1 GCA_004173255.1 Chitinophagaceae bacterium
TCTGTAGTGACGGATCAGCTGCACGGGTCTCTTTATAAACTTCGGGTGGAGGTACAGACTGTCCGGAAGAAAAAAGCGGAAGCTGTAAAAAACAGAACACAACAGGCAGCAGTGGTTTCATTGTACAACGGCGTTTTTAATCGTTAATGGCGGAAGCGTCAATATACAACTAATTCGTTTTAGCAAACCGGCTAAAAATTTCCCCCGGGCATTTGTGCCGAGCGCAAAAAAAATCCGCCGGTACCAGGGGTTGAGCCATTGACCAGCGGATTAAAAAATATTACAGGCCTGTAAGCCGGATTCTGTCGGGGACTATCATTTATCTGTCCAACGAATTACTTCGAAGGCTCAATCTGCCTACCCTCCATCATCGGGCGAGTCACCCTCGGGCGATGGTATATGTGGCATTTCAGCATGCAAGGTTTACCCGCAATATATGTTACCATATAAAGCCGTGAGCTCTTACCTCACTTTTTCACCCTTACTCCGGCCGACGTAGCGTCAGCAACGGCACTCCTGCCGGGTTCTCAAAAGAACCTGGCATGGCATACGGTTGCGGAAGCTACGGCGGACCGGAGCGGTCATTTTCTGTGGCACTTGCTGTTTCATCTTTACCAGCATTGCTGCTGGTGGATGAACCCGGCTCTTAACCGGTACAATGCTCTGCGCTGTCCGGACTTTCCTCCCCTTCGTGAGAAGGAGCGATAGTCCAGCCTGTAATAATTATGTAAAAGAACTTAGTACTGGAAAAAGATTTCCGTGGCACCATAACCAAACCGGGAATCATACTGGTTAACAAACGACTTTACTTCCTTCCGCATCTTCAGCAACTCATGGATCTCATCTTTCAGTTTACCCGAACCAAGGCCATGGACCACTGTGAGCGCAGGCTGCGTATGGGCGATAGCGAGCTCGTAATATTTTTCGAAGGTCTTCAGCTGTAGTGTCAGTATCTCAAAATTGGACATCTCCTGCCAGTGATCGGATAACTTCTCTGCATGCAGGTCAACCACCGACCTTGCGGGTTCCAAGTGCTGGCGGGCTTCCTTTGCATTATAAATTTTGTAACCCTTTGCCGCCAGTTTTCCCATGTCCACATAATCAGGTATGGCCTTTTCAGGGTACTCCTTAAAAAGGTTAAATGAAAACGTGGCTTCATTCTTCTGGTGTATTTCCTGGATCTTATTGAACCACTGTTTGGGTTTTGCCTTGATGGCCGACTCAAAATATTCTGCCTTCTTTTTATCTGGTTCCACCAGCGAAAATTCGAAATTGAACGAAGGGCTATCGTTCATGTGTTCGAAATCCACATCATGGATATAAAAATCCTGGAAGGGATGGATTGTATTTTTCAGTTCAAACTCATCCTTCCCGGCAAGGTTCAGCAGGTAGGTAAAATGATACGGCACGGGAGTGCGGTTGACCAGGTGCAGTTTCAGTTTATCCACCACCTCATCGCCGAACTCATCATTGACCATCACAGGTAAAACGGTCAGCCACACGCCATCGATCACTTTTTCAACGGGCACATATTTTTCCCGTTTAACGTCATCGATGAACTTCTTTTCCTTTTTGGCGGGAACGAGTTTTTTCTCTGAAAAACGTTTGAAATAAGGGAAATCGATCTGGTCGAGGTACACGGGAAACTTAACATTCCGCACTTCCACCATTACCATTTTCTCATTAATAAAATCTACGATCCGCCCCTCCTCATTGGAGTGCATGATCAGCACGGTATCTCCTAACTGGTATTTCACCGTGCAAAGATAATACTTATGGTGCTGAAGCGGTTTTTCCCAGTTTGCTATGGCTGTAACTATACGTGAAATACACTACCAGCCCGATCGCCAGCCAGATGAGGAACCTCAGCCAGTTGGAATGGTGCTCCTGGGCCATCAGGTAAAAACAGCTGAGGAGTCCAAGCACCGGCAACAGGGAAAAGCCTTTGCGAAAGGACAGCACCGCCACTATAATGCAGACAATCCAGAACAGCAGCATCGGGAACTTTTCGGCCGATACCAGTCCACTGAAATAGCGCATCTTAATGCTGGAGCCCTGGTCAGACGCCACGGAACTGACCGAGACCACATCAGTGGAGGATATTTTTTTGCCCGTCAGTCCTGCCTGCCTGATAAAAATGGTATCCCCGGCACCCAGTGCGGGTACGGTGAAGCTGGCCGTTTCAATATTTTTACCGGCGGCATCACCGATCCGCACATTGACTGCCGCGCTTTCAAAAGCGTAACCGGTATTGTTGACTATTTCGAGGGAATCGCTGGTCTCCCCCACCCTTGTAACACTGACATTATTTTTCGGTGCACCGGGTTCCAGGTAAAAAATCAGTGCCAGTGCGCCCACCAGCAACAGCGGCACAATGTATTTGCCATTGATAAACGGCACCTTGAACTTTGATTCAGGTTTATCCTTACTCGTTTGTAATACCAATACCCCCCCGCAAACCAGTACGAACGCGAACAGCGTACCGATGCTGGTCAGTGCAAGTACCACATTCAGGTTGAGGAACAGGGCCGGGATTCCCACTACCAGCCCGGTCAGGATGGTGGAGAAAGATGGTGTCTTATAAATCGGATGGATCCGCGAGAAGATTTTCGGAAGCAATCCATCACGGCTCATGGCCATCCAGATCCGGGGCTGGCCCATCTGGAACACCAGCAGTACACTTGCGGTTGCAATGATTGCACTAACCGCTACCACACCGGCAACGAATTTCAACCCGACCGATTCAAATACCATCCGCAGCGGGTCGCCCACATTGAGTTCCGAATAGTGCACCATGCCGGTCAGTACCAGTGCAAGCACTACGTACAACACGGTACAGATAATGAGGGAATAAATCATGCCCTTCGGAAGGTCACGCTGGGGATCCTTGCATTCTTCCGCGGTAGTGGAAATGGCATCAAAACCAATGTAGGCAAAGAACACGGCTGATACGCCTTTCAGGATGCCGCCGATGCCCGTGGGGGTAAATGGCGACCAGTTATCGGGGTTGATATAAAACGATCCCAGTACGATCACCAGGAAAATAACGGCAAGTTTGAGCAGCACCATCAGGTTACTGGCATTGCGCGATTCACGTACACCGCGGAACACAATGGTGGTGATGAGGATCACGATGCCAAGGGCCGGCAGGTCCATGATCAGTCGCAGCCCACCGATCTGCGGTGCATTGGTCCAGGCCGCAATATGTTCTGCCGACCCCGCCAGGAAACCATCGCGGGCCGAAACATAATCCATCGTCATCCATTCGGGTATATGCAATCGCACAGACCCAAACCTTACACTATTGATCAGCCCGGTAAAATAATCACTCCAGGAAATAGCAACCGCAATATTACCGATGGCATATTCCATCAGCAGGTCCCACCCGATGATCCACGCGAAAATTTCACCAAAGGCCACGTAAGAATAAGTATAGGCGGAACCGGCAACGGGGACTGTTGAGGCAAACTGTGCGTAACAAAGTGCGGCAAACCCGCAGGCGATGGCGGTAAAAATATAGAGGAACACCACACCCGGGCCACCATCGGCTGAGGCCTTACCGATGCTGCTGAAAATACCGGCACCAATCACCGCTGCTACGCCGAGCGCGGTCAGGTCTTTCACACCCAGCACTTTTTTCAGGCCGGCTGCATGTCCTTCCGCATCACTGAGACCCATTTCGGCCTCCCTTAAAATAACTGGAATTGACTTCTTGCGGAAAATTTGATTTGCCATCAGCAGTATGGTTGTTTTGAAAGGTTCAAAATAGGGAAAAATCCTGAACGGATGGCAAGATCGTTTGTGAAGAGTTGCAGCTGGTGAAAGTGAATGGAACACAACAGCCTGCTTGTACAAGGTTCCGCTAATGCTCGCGCTGCACCAGGAACCTGGCCAGCTGCCGCAATGGTTCCTTCCGCACATTCATCACGGCAATATCATCCAGGTGTTGCAGGGCTTCATCGAGGAACTGGTCTTTTAACCTTACTGCCCACTGGTCCACCTCCGACTCGCGGTACAGGGCAAGTACCTGCTGTACTTTATCGGGGGCATTACCTGCAATCAGTTCATCCAGCCTGGCGCGGCGGCTGCCCGTTGCAGTTTTGAGTGCGTGGATGAGCAGGAAAGTTTTTTTATTGGATAAAATGTCGCCGCCTACCTGTTTGCCAAATTTTCCGGGATCGCCGAACGCATCAAGGTAATCGTCCTGCACCTGGAAGGCCAGGCCAAGCTTTTTTCCAAACGAATAAATCAGCTGCTGGTTCCCTTCCCCCGCCCCTCCGAGTATGGCACCCAGCCGCAGGCTGGCCGCCAGCAGGACCGACGTCTTCAGTCCGATCATCTCCAGGTAGGTATCAAACTCCACCTCGCGCACCTGTTCAAAATCCATATCCAGTTGCTGGCCTTCGCACACTTCCCTGGCCGTCTGGTTAAATATATCGAGCACATTATGGATATAACGCGTCTGCACCTTATTAAGGTACTCGTACGATTTTACCATCATCACATCCCCGGCGAGAATGGCGGTGCTTTCATTGTATTTTGTATGCACTGTTTCCATGCCTCGCCTCAACGGGGCCTTGTCCATGATATCGTCGTGTATCAGGGTAAAATTGTGGAACAGTTCGATGGCAATGCCCACCTGCCATGCATCGGGGATAATTTCGCCAAACAGTTCATTACCCATCAGGCAAAGCACCGGACGCACCCGTTTGCCACCGATGGATAAAAAATAATCATTGGGACCGTAAAGGCTTGCCGGTTTACCCGGGAAATGACCGGTATTGAAATGCGCTGCAAACAACGCGGATAATTGTTCGAATGACTGCATAGGGTATGCCGGTTATTTCTTCTTTTGTTTCTTTGACTTTGATGGCTCATCGGTAAAGATCTCGTCACCGATTACCCATACATAATCCAGCTGGCGTTTGATGAGATTGGCGGCCGCCACCTTGATACGTACCTTGTCTCCCATGCGGAACTTCTTACCGCTGCGCATACCGACCAGTGCATAGTCGCTTTCCACGTGGCGGAATTCATCATACTCCAGCAGGCTGTTGATGCTTACCAGTCCTTCGCACTTGGTATCGACTGTTTCGACCCAAAATCCGAAACTCGATACACCACTGATTACGCCATCGAAGTCTTCGCCGACAAACTGCTGCATGTACTGCACCTGTTTGTATTTATTTGCTGCGCGCTCGCTTTCCATGGCCGCACGTTCACGTTCGCTGCAATGTTTGCATTTTTCTTCCATTGCCTTATCCATTTCGATATTGTGGTCGAGCACCTCCTGCAGGATGCGGTGCACCATGATATCGGGGTACCGGCGGATGGGCGAAGTGAAATGACAATAGTGTTCAAAACCAAGACCGTAATGCCCGATGTTTTCCACGGTATATTTTGCCTTGGCCATGGTACGGATACCCAGTTGCTCCAGCACATGCTGCTCGGGTTTTCCATGGGCCGACCTGAGTAACTGGTTGAATGATTCAGCGATCGCCTGGGGCGAGCTTGAATCAAAGTCGTGCCCGAACTTGTTGGCAAAAGCAATAAACGGCAGCAGCTTTTCTTCGTCCGGCGTATCGTGTACGCGGTAAGGAAACGGCACATCCTTTCCCTTGATTTTTATTTTGGCCACTACTTCGGCAACCGCGCGGTTGGCCATCAGCATAAATTCTTCGATGAGCTGGTGCGACTCCTTGCTTTCCTTGACAACGATACCGATGGGGAATCCTTTCTCATCCAGTTTAAAACGGACTTCGGTCGAGGAGAAATTGATCGCTCCCTTGTTGAAACGGCGCTTCCGCATTTTCTGTGCAAGCTCGTTCAGGATTAATACCTCTTCGGATAGTTCACCCTCTTTGGTTTCAATAATACTTTGCGCATCCTCGTAGGTAAACCGTTTATCCGAATGGATGACGGTACGGCCAATCCAGTGCGATTTGATTTCCGCTTTCGGTGTCACTTCGAAGATGGCCGAGAAGGTCAGTTTGTCTTCGTTCGGACGCAGCGAGCATAACACGTTCGAAATATGTTCGGGCAGCATCGGATTTACCCTGTCGGGCAAATAGATGGAGGTGGCCCGCTGGTAGGCCGACTTGTCCAGTGCATTGCCATATTCCACATAGTGGCTCACATCTGCGATGTGCACCCCGATTTCATAATTGCCATTCTGCATTTTTACAAACGAGATCGCATCATCAAAGTCTTTGGCATCGACGGGGTCGATGGTGAACGTAAGGATGTTGCGGATATCGCGACGTTTCCTGATTTCGTCTTCACCGATCACATCCGGAATGCGCGCCGCCACTTCCAGTGCATCATCGGGAAACTCCAGCGGGAAACCTGCTTCCAGCATGATCTCCTTCATGGCTGCATCGTTGCTGTTTTCCGGGTCCAGCACACTGACAATTTCACCCACCGGGCGCTTATCGCCATTTTCCCATTTGACCAGCCGCGCCACCACCCTGTCTTTGTCCTTTGCCCCATTGAGGCTTTGCAGGGGGATAAAAAAGTCAGGCATGGGTTTATCCGTTTCCGGAACAAAGAAGGCGAATGTTTCATTGAGCTGAAGCTGGCCGATAAACTCCTTGCGCTTGCGTTCGAGGATTTCGATCACCTCCCCCTGCAGGCGTTTGCCTCCTGTATTTTTTACCCGGGCAACCACGGTATCGCCATGCATGGCGGTACTGAAATCACCGGGTCGTACTATTATATCACTGTCCATCCCGGCTACAATAACGAAGCCCATGCCGGACCGCGTAATATCGAGTTTACCCTGGAATGTTTTTCCGCTGCCGGACTGTTGTTTCTGTTTTTTTGAATGGTTATTCTTTCTGCCCATAGATATGTTTTTCCCGCTTGCCGGAGCTTTGTATAAAGTTAATGACAAGCTGGTTGAATTGTTGTGCGCCGCTAAATAAAAAATGATGTTGAACGGGGATCACATAAAGCGGCAGGTCGATGATCTCCGTGTTGAATTTCTGTAAACGCACCGCGTCTTTTTCCGTGGTGAGGATAAATTTGTTGTCGGACGAAAGAGCGGTGAATTTATTCCGGATCTCTTTCAGGTCGTCGATGGTGAAAATATGGTGATCCGAATACCGGAGCACCGAGTAGGAAGCAGTATGCTCTTCAAGCAGTTCTTCCAGCGGTTTTGGATTGGCTATACCCGTTACCAGCAGCACTTCCAGGTTTTCCGATAAAGTACTGGTATGCTTTTGCAGCAGGTGGTAGGGAGTGCCATATTGTATGCAGGTAAAGAACACCGGCTGCGTTGGCAGGGGCCGGATCTCCTTTATGATTTTTGCCCGGTCGGCTTCGGTCATCTGTGGCGGGCATTTGGTAACGACAATGATACCGGCGCGTTTATAGGATGACTTCAGGTCGCGCAGGTCACCCGTTGGCAGGTAAAAATCGCGCGTGAAAAGATTGGAATATTCCGTCAGCAGTATGTTGAGCCCTGCGGTGATGGCCCGGTGCTGGAAGGCATCATCCAGGATAATGACCTCTGTATCCGGCCGGTCATGCAGCAGCTGCGGTACTGCTTCAATCCTTTTCTCCCCCACTGCTACGGGGATTTCGGGAAATTTTTTATGGAACTGCATTGGTTCATCGCCGATGTCCAGCGCGGTGGTACCGGGGCCCGCCAGTGCATAACCGCTTGTTTTGCGTTTGTACCCGCGGCTGAGGGTGGCAATCGGGTAATGTTCGCGCAGCAGCCGGATCAGGTATTCCACCATGGGTGACTTGCCGGTACCACCAACGGACAGGTTGCCCACGCAGATCATTGGCAGGCCGAAGCTGGTTGACCTGGAAATATTTTTATCGTAAAGCCAGTTACGGATAGCTATGCCCAGCCAGTACAACAGCGCGAATGGAAACAGGAGTATTCGGAAAGACTTGAGGAACAGGTTAGAAAACATACAGGTTAAACGGGGTGATACACAGGTCTAAAGGTACGTCAAATTCATGCCTGTCCGGGATGGCCTTTACGGCATCGAAATAGCTGAATCCTACCTTGAGGCAATCTGGCCTGCAGGAAGCCAGGTACACATCATAAAACCCTTTGCCGTAGCCAACCCGGTAACCTTCTTCATCAAATGCCAGCAGCGGTACAAATACCAGGTCAACCTCATCCGGAGGGAGGATCTCCCTGCCCTGCGGCTCATAAATATTCAGTGCATGTTTGGTAAACGGGGTATCAATATCGGTAATCACTGCCTGCATGCTCCGGTCGCTGAAGTCGGACACCGGGTAACAGACCTTAAGCTCGGGATTGCGGAATTTCAGGTATTCGGTAAACAGGTGTGTATCGGGTTCATTATTTTCTTCGATGGGCCAGTAGCTGAGCAGGGATTCAAGGAAGGGTATACCGGCCGACTGGAAACGGATCAGCATCAGGTCGTCCATTTTTGTACGCTCCTGTTCTGATAGGTCAAGACGTTTCTGGCGGTATAGATCGCGGATTTCTTTTTTATTCATGAGTCAGGTAATTTGTTGAACCTGCAAAAGCAACGCCAATTGTTGTGAGCTGATACTTGTCATCCTGGAAGGAT
This sequence comes from Chitinophagaceae bacterium, assembly GCA_004173255.1. Taxonomy (GTDB): domain Bacteria; phylum Bacteroidota; class Bacteroidia; order Chitinophagales; family Chitinophagaceae; genus JBEVJC01. The sequence goes on from SDZZ01000002.1 coordinate 8,559, forward strand.
CGGCATTAATCCTTGTCATCCTGGAAGGATCGGCATCAACCTTTGTCATCCTGGAAGGATCCTGCATCAACCCTTGTCATCCTGGAAGGATCCTGCATCAACCCCCTCCCCCACTTCATTTATAAACACGGAAAATATGGTAGTACCATAATTTTTTTCCATGCTGAAAAGCGGGTACGACTTGTAATTGTTCCTGGGCGTATGTTCCAGCACAAACCAGCCGCCCGGTTTTAACAGATTTTGTTTAACCACCTGCACTGGCAGGTCATCAATATTGGTCAGTGCATACGGTGGCCCGGCAAAAATAAAATCGAACTGATCGGTACAGTGCTGGATAAACCGGAACACATCGGATTTGATAATTTTTAATGGAACGCGGAGCGCTTCGGATGTTTTTTTTATAAATTCATACATGCTGACATCCTTCTCCACAATTGTAAGGTCGGTTGCGCCACGCGAAGCAAGTTCGTAACTGATGCTACCCGTGCCCCCGAAAAGATCGAGTGTTTTAAGGGATGTTATGTCCAGTTTGTGCTGGATCACATTGAAAAGACCTTCCTTGGCAATATCCGTTGTGGGCCGGGTGTACGGCATCTTCGAGGGCGGGTTGAATTTGCGGCCGCCATGTTCACCGCCTATGATTCGCATCGCGCAAGATCATTTAAGGACGTAAAAAAATGCGATGGGTAGTTTTCCCCTTTCACGCGTGGCCATACCGGTAACCGGAATTCAATACCCAGGAAATACTGGTACAGTTCGCGGTAAAGGATGGATTCCTTATCTACCAGTCCGGACACACTCAGCTTCGTGCTTTCAACCGGCAACGCAAATGCATTGCAACATTTGAGCAGGTAATAAATGACGTCCGAAGGCGAGGAATAGGGAAAGGTCTGGGCCAGCTTTAAATCATTGTCCATTGTAACCAGTACGGTAAAATCATCGGACCGGAAATCAACGGAAAGCTGGGCCTGTTCTTCAATAGCCGTCAGGCTTTTAATGGCAACCGAATACTGGTGGGCATAATTTGCGCGGCTGAAGGTATGGCTGGTCCAGTGGTGGATTTCAGCAGGAACCGCATAGGCATTATGGATCTGCCAGTTGCTGATATTTTCGGTAAAAACCTCATCGTACTCCGTAATACCATACCCCGTTTCCAGCAACTGCCGGTTGTCCGGCTCGTGGTAAACTTCCAGGGGAATAAGCATACTCTGCGGATGGTCATAGCAGATCCTGATCCGGCTGTAAGCCAGTGCCAGCTGCGGATGCAGGCGGTACAGCTCGTCCAGCTCAGGCACACTGACCTTTTGACCCGTGTACCATGAAAGCAACTGAAGCGAACCATCCTCCAGGTTGGTAAGTGCGAAACCCACATGCTTTTCGCCGATGCGGAGTGACAGCACCGAATTCTCCTTTGTCGGCAACTGGTCGGTTGATATGGTAAACACTTGTTTCATGCAGGATGTTTGCAAATATAGGGAGACCTGGTCAGTAAGTTGCCCGGAACGTGACTGCCGCACTTCCTTCGAACTTGTCGATGGGAGGATTCAGTTTTTCGACAGATACGGTGATTTCATTCAGGGCGGGAAATTGCCGGTGGGCCTCGAGTGCAATGGACTGCACCAGGGTTTCGAGCAGGTCGACCGGCTCCTGCATGATATGGTTAATGATGTTGAAAAGTGATGAGTAATCAACCGTATCACCGATGGCCACCACGGTTTGTTCCGGTGCAGCATATTGTGCGGTCATGTTGACCACAAAGTCGTTCCCCTTCTGCCGTTCTTCCGGATATAATCCGTGGAACGCCCGGAACCGGACATTTTTTAACGCAATACTAAGCTGGTTGGCCATGAAAATAATTTATTCCAAAACTGCCGCACTTCAGGCAGCACCCGCATTCAAAGAGGTGCCGGTTGTCAGCTACGATTAATGCAGGCCACTTTCACTCAGGTACCGTTCGGCATCCAGTGCGGCCATACATCCGCTGCCAGCTGCGGTTACAGCCTGGCGATAAATTTTATCCTGTACATCACCCGCGGCAAATACGCCTTCCAGGTTTGTTTTGGAGGTACCGGGAATGGTCTGGATATAGCCTGCCTCATCCGTGGTCAGGAAGTCCTTGAAGATATCCGAATTGGGATGGTGCCCGATTGCCACAAAGAATCCATTGATCGGGATCTCCGTTTTTTCCCCTGTCCGGTTATTTTTTATACGCACCGATGTCACTGTTTTTTCACCGATGATCTCATCGGTTTCTGTATTCCAGTAAACCTTGATATTAGGTGTATTCAGCACCCGCTCCTGCATTACCTTGCTTGCCTTCATCTCGTCCTTGCGGATAAACATGTGTACGGTGGTGGTGAGCTTCGACAGGTACAGTGCCTCTTCCGCTGCCGTGTCACCTGCACCCACAATGGCTACTTCCTTGTTGCGGAAAAAGAATCCGTCGCAAACCGCGCAGGCACTCACCCCGAAACCATTCAGCCGTTGTTCACTTTCCAGGCCGAGCCATTTGGCACTGGCACCTGTAGAAATGATCACCGCATCGGCTTCAATCCATTTTTCCTCATCAATTTCCACCTTATAGGGCCGGCTGGTGAAATCAACCTTTGTAGCCAGGCCAAACCGGACATCTGCTCCCATCCTGACCGCCTGCTTTTCAAAATGCACCATCATTTCAGGACCCTGGATGCCATCGGCATATCCGGGGTAGTTTTCCACTTCCGTGGTAATGGTCAGCTGTCCGCCCGGCTGGATTCCCTGGTATAAAACCGGTTTCAGGTTGGCGCGGGAAGCATATATCGCAGCAGTGTACCCGGCGGGGCCACTGCCGATGATCAGCAGGGAAACTTTTTCGTTCGCAACGGTCGATGTCATTCTATCGGTGTTTTTAATCGGCAAAAATAAGTGATCCGGGTTAACGGATGTTGTTTAACGCGGGCACATTATTAAAACAGCCGGGAGGAAGGAAAGTTGTGGGGATAAAATGGGGAATGCCGGCTTATTGCCGGCATTCCGATTAAGTTGCAGTGTCACCTTACTTATCCCAGACGCTGGTCGATGATCTTTTTATCGACTTCTGCCAGGTTTTTATGTTCTTCAGCCAGTTGTTTTAATTTTTTCCCATAGGCCAGTTTCGTAATAAACGCAAACAGTACCGGTACCACAAAGATGGCGAGCGTGGTGGCGGCAATCATCCCCCCGAATACCGTCCATCCGATCGTTTTGCGGCTTTCGGCTGCGGCACCGGTTGCAATCATCAGTGGCACCACCCCAAGGATAAAGGCCATTGAGGTCATCACGATCGGGCGCAGGCGAAGTCGCACCGCCTGCAGGGTGGCATGTACCACATCAATGCCGCGGTCAACCCGCTCCTTCGCAAATTCCACAATCAGGATGGCGTTTTTTGCGGCCAGCCCGATGAGGGTGATCAGACCAATCTGTGCGTACACGTTATTGCTGAGTTTGGGCAGCAGGGTCAAGGTCAGGATAGATCCAAATGCGCCGATCGGAACCGCGAAAAGCACGGAGAAGGGGATCGACCAGCTTTCGTACAATGCCGCCAGGAACAGGAATACAAACACAAGTGAGATCGCAAAGATGACAGCCTGCTGGCCACCCGCCTTGATTTCCTCCCGGCTGAGACCGGAGAATTCATATCCGTAACCGGCCGGCAGCGTTGCTGCCACTTCCTGCAGGGCGGTAATGGCCTCCCCGCTGCTGAAACCAGGTTTTGGTGAACCGTTGATCTCGACCGAACGATAGACGTTGTAGTGCGAGATGACTGCAGGGGCCTCAATCACTTTTGAAGTGACGAGTGAACCAAGCGGTACCATGGTGCCCTGGCTGTTGCGGACGTAAAATTTTTCAATATTGGCCAGCGACCCGCGGTACAGGCTGTCGGCCTGCGACATTACGCGGAAGTTACGGCCGTACAGGTTGAAGTCATTGACGTAACTGCTACCAAGGAAATTGGAAAGAGTGCTGTAAACATCCGACACCAGCACACCCAGCTTCTTAGCCTGCTCACGGTCCACATCCACCTGGTAACTCGGTGTGCGGGCATTGAAGAAGGTATAGGCGGCCCCGATTTCCGGGCGCTGGTTAACCTTCGCGAGAAACTCCTGCGACACTTTTTCAAATTGCTTGATATCGTCGGTACTTCCGGTCTGCTGCAGTTCAAAGGTAAATCCGGCAGCTGCGCCTAGTCCGGGTATAGCAGGCGGTGCAATGGGAATTACACGTGCCTCCTTGATATCAGCTGTGACCTGGCGGATTTTATTGATTACCTGTTCAGCGGTATGCTCCGACCCTTTTCTTTCATCCCAGGGCTTGAGGTTAATGAACATGGTACCCACGTTCGATTTGTTGGAAAAGCTGATGATGTTCAGTCCGGCCAGCCCACCCGCTACCTTTACTTCTTCCATTTTCTGGATGCGCCCCATGATTTCCTTGAGCATGGCAACACTCCTGGTAGTGGAAGTAGCCTCCGGCATTTCATAAGTTACCAGCAGGCGACCTTCATCTTCTGTTGGAATGAACCCGGATGGTTTGCTGCGGAAAAGGAAAAACAGTGCAACAAACAAGACCACCATTCCCATAATTACAAATGGTGTACGGCGGATCCAGGATCCTACGCCTTTAGTATATCCGAGTGTTAACTTATTGAAGCCCCTGTTGAAGGAAGCGAAAAACTTCTCCAGCAGGTTTTTTTTCGCACCCTCTTCTTTGGAGGGGCGCAACATAAGCATGCAGAGTGCGGGTGTGAGTGACAAGGCCACAAATGCGGAAATGAGCACTGATACGGCAATTGTAATAGCAAATTGCTGGTAGAGCCTGCCAACGATACCTGGAATAAAACCAACCGGAACAAATACCGCAGCAAGGATGAGCGCGATAGCGATAACCGGTCCGGAGATATCCTTCATAGCCTTGATGGTAGCCTGTTTCGGCGTCATCTTCTCATGGTCGATATTATGCTGTACTGCTTCCACCACCACGATGGCATCGTCCACCACAATCCCGATTGCAAGAACAAAGGCAAACAGGGTTAAGGTATTGATGGTAAAACCAAGCGGGCCAAAGAAAATAAATGCGCCAAGCAGGGATACCGGTATGGCGAGCACTGGAATGAGGGTGGCTCGCCAGTTCTGGAGGAACAGGAACACCACTACCACTACCAGTATCAGGGCTTCAACGAGCGTATGCACCACCTCGTTGATAGAAACCTGTACCACGGTGGCGGTTTCCAGCGGCACCAGGAAATCAATATCTTTTGGAAACGTTTTCCGCATGTTCGCCAGCGCGTTCTGTACCCCTTCGTAGGTCGACAGCGCGTTAGCTCCCGGAGCAAGGTAGATCAATACGAAAGCCGCCGGCTTGCCGCTTACAAAAGCGTTCGCCGTATAATCAAACTTGCCGAGTTCCACCCTCGCTACGTCGCGGAGGTAAACAATACTTCCATCGGCCGGCCGCGTACGGACAATAATATTTTCAAACTGCTCCGGTGTATTGATCCGGCTATTGGTGAGGATGCTGTATTCAAAGGTCTGGGTTCCGGGCTGTGGATTACCACCCACTGTACCCGCAGCTACCTGGAGGTTCTGTTCCTGCAGTGCAGCATTTACTTCGGCCGGCGTCATACCAAGCGCAGCCAGCTTTTCAGGGTTAAACCAGATCCGCATACTGAAGTCATCGGCCCGCGAAAAAATATCACCCACTCCTTTGACACGCAGCAGGGCATCTTTCACATACAGGTTGACATAGTTCCCGATAAATGTCGGGTCATGCGAGCCACCCGGCGAATAGAATGCGAGGGCCATCATGATACTGGGGTTCCGTTTACGCACGGTGAGTCCCAGTCGTTTTACCGCATCGGGCAAACTCGGTTCAGCCACGCTCACCCGGTTCTGCACATCCAGTGTGGCAATATCAATATTGGTTCCTACTTCAAAGTTGACCGTGATGCTGCTTTGTCCCGAACTGGTACTGTTGCTGCTCATATAGGTCATGCCCGGCGTACCGTTGATCTGCGTTTCAATGGCTGTGGTGGTGGTCTGTTCCACCGTTTGCGCATCCGCACCGGTAAAGTTGCCGGTCACCGATACGGTGGGTGGTGAAATTTCCGGGTACTGTGCAATGGGTAGGTTCCTTAATGATATGACGCCTACCAGCACCAGCACAATCGAAATAACGATGGCGGTAACGGGGCGTTTTATAAAAGTATCTGCTATCATTTGTTATATCTAAGCGTTGTAAATCGATTCATCATTCCGTGCCTTATTTCTTTGCAGGTGCTGCCGGCGCGCCGGGTGCCGGTGCAGGATTGGTATTGACCACTGAACCTTCACGCAGGTTCTGCTGTCCCTGCACCACGATCTTTTCGCCCGGTTTCAGCCCTTCGCGGATGATCACATTCATCTCCACCTGTTTGCCCAGTTGTACTTTGCGTTGAGTTACCTTGCTGCTGTCACCGATCACGTACACATAGAATTCACCCAGCTGTTCGGTCACTGCCTTGTAAGGGATCATGGTAGCTGCAGTACTGGCTGTGTTCAAGACACGTACGGTGGTGGTCATGCCCGCTTTCAGCATATTTTTTTCATTGGGGAAGCTCAGTCGTGTGCGGATGGTACCGGTCTGCGGGTCTACTGCCCGGTCAACCAGGGCAACCGTTCCCGGGTAAGGGTACACGTCATCGCCGAAGGAAATGGTAAAAGTGGAATCGCCCTTCTTCACCGTCTGCTGCAGTTGTGAAAAACGATAGATTTCTTTCTGGTCCACGGCAAAATCAACGGCAATGGGGTTATCGGTCGAGACCGTATTGAGCACGCTCTGTCCGGCCACTACTGACGTTCCGGTACGTACCTGCGAAATACCGATAGTGCCGGTGAATGGGGCGTAGATGGTGGCAAAACTCACGTTCGCTCGAACCGCATTGGCAGAGGCTTTCGAAGCAGCCACCTGTTTTTCGGCGGCGGCCAGTGCGGCATCGGCGTAGTCGACCTGTTGTTTTGCTATGGCATCCTGTTTGTCCAGTTCATGATAGCGGTCGGCATCTTTTTTTGCCCGTTCCAGCGCAGCTTCCTGTACGGCTACATTGGCCAGCGATTGCTGGTAGTTGGCAGAATAGAGTTGCGCATCGATGGAATATAATTTTTGCCCCTTCACTACTTTCTGGCCATCCTTGAAATAAATGCCGGTGATGTAACCGGTTACCTGCGGACGGATCTCAGACTGGTTCAATGCTACCACGGTGCCCGGGTATTCATCATAATAAACCGCGTCGGTCGATTTCACTTCTTCGGCCGTCACATTTACCGCAGGTGGCGGTCCCTGTTGTTTGGCATTGTCTTTATTGCCGCAGGCGGCGAGAACAAGCGCGGCGGCTGCCGGAACAAAAATGGATTTAACTGACTTGAATGACATGTTGCTGTATTAATGGTCGAATAAAATAGTTGTTACTCCGCCTGAAGCCGTTGTTTATTCTGCGGCTATATTACCCAATGCGCGCTGCACGTCGATCTTGCTGCTCAGCACCTGGTAAAGGGCATTGAAATAATTGATCTGCGCGGTACGGAGGTCGGATTCCGCAAACACCACTTCCAGGTAAGTTTTAATCCCGTTACGGTATTGCAGGTTGACCACGTCATACACTTCCTGGGCAAGGGAAACATTTTCCTTTACGGCGATATAGTTTGCCAGACTCGATTTATAGCCGGCAAGTGCATTGTAATATTCGGAGTTGATGGAGTTCTGCAGGCTTACGATATCCAGTTCGGTTCTTTGCAGCTGCAGTCGCGCCACCTTAAGGTCATACCTGCGTTTGCCTCCCTGGAAAATCGGGAAGCCAAGGGTGAGACCAGCATACGATTGCGGGTAAGCCTGGTTATAGAGCTTTCCAAAATTATCGTTCAGGAAGTTGCGGAGGTAAGCGCCGTTTGCCGAGAGTGTCGGCAGGTAACTCCACTTGTTGTACTGTACATTATACTCCTGCAGTTTCCGCTGGGTTTCGAGAATCTGGTATTCAATGCGGCGGCTGATATCAAGCCCCTGCAGGGTATCGACCGGAATCTCCTGCTCCAGAGCAGCGCTGTCATACTGGATAGCCAGCGTTTGTCCGACCGGATAGTTGATAACCGATTTTAAATATTCCGTTTTCGCAGTGAGTGCTTCCTGGTTACTCTTCAACGCTGCGTTGGCGTTATTCAGGGCAATGGTTGCCCGTTTGTAATCCGTTTTGTCCACGATACCCGCATTGTATTGTGCTGTTGCATCTTTAAGGCTTCTTTGTAAACGGGTAATGTTGGCAATGGATACATTGATCTGTTCCTGCGTTGCGAGAACATCATAAAACGCCTTTGACACGTTGGCCACCACGTCAATTTTGGTACTGGTGACCTGCTGGGTAGCCTGTTGCTGAACGGTACCCCTTGTGCGGTTAGCCAGCAGCAGGTCGCGATTGAATATATTCTGTGTGGCAAGGAACTGCAGCCCCGATGTATTGCCCACACCAAGTTGCACCACGTTACCGCCGATGATGCTGGTCTGCACCTGGAAGTTGTGCTGGTACACGTAGTTAAAACTGATCTGCGGGTACCAGTCGGCCAGGCGGCTTTTAATCTGCTGGTCGGTGATGTCACGGTCAATCAGCGCCTGTTTTACCACCGGTTGCCGTTCCAGCGCATAGCGTAATACATTATCCAGCGTGGCATTGGTTAGTATACTGTCTTTTGCCTGCGCAAAAAGAGCCACCGGGAGGGTGATGAAAAAAAATAAGAAAAGAGTGACGTTACGGAAACGCCGTTGGAGGATTGATAAATCTATAAGCATAAATACCTGTTCAGGAATGGTAATGGCAAGATGGTCGCTATGCGGTTATACGGGGTATAACAGTTTCTCCGGTAGAATGTTGGGGAAGCCCGAAATTAAATCCCCACAAAGGTAAGGGCAGCAGGCTTTTATATTTGACGGCCAATTAAATTTTTTACCAGCGGTCATTAAGAGGGAAATAAAAAAAAACAGCTCCGACCCGAAGGACGAAGCTGTTTTCTAAAAAAACCCACCGAATTTCTGCCGGACGCACCGGCAGATCTGCTATTTTATCCGAGGTATGCCTTCAGTGCGCTGCTGTACCTGGCCTTCTGTAAACGTTTGATGGCGCGCTCCTTGATCTGGCGGATGCGCTCCTTGGTCAGGTCATATTTCTGGCCAATCTGCTCAATGGTAACACCCTGTTCGCCGTCGAGGCCGAAGTAGGCATTTACGATTTCCGCTTCGCGGGGGCTGAGGGATTTCAGTACACGACGGATCTCATTCCTCAACGAATCCTTCATTACGTCATCATCGGTATCATCACCACCTTCCAGCAGGTCACCCATGGCTACATCTTCCGCTTCGTGCACAGGTGCATCGAGGGAGGTATGGCGGGTGTTGCTCTGGAAAATATTATTGATCTCTGTTTCACTCATTTCGAGTAATTCAGCGAGTTCTTCGGTCGATGGTTCACGTTCATGTTCCTGTTCGAAGGCCATGTACGCTTTGTTTGCCTTATTATAGGTACCGATCTTGTTCTGGGGAAGACGAACCAGGCGGCCCTGCTCGGCCAATGCCTGGAGGATCGACTGACGGATCCACCATACGGCGTATGAGATGAATTTGAAACCCTTCGTTTCATCGAAACGTTGTGCAGCTTTGATCAGCCCGAGGTTTCCTTCGTTGATCAGATCGCTCAGGGACAGACCCTGGTGCTGGTACTGTTTGGCAACAGACACCACGAAACGAAGGTTGGCCTGTACCAGTTTGTCCAACGCCTTCTGGTCGCCCATCTTGATGCGTTGTGCTAAAGTGGTCTCTTCTTCGGGAGTGATCATCGAAATTTTGGAAATTTCCTGCAAGTACTTTTCAACCGCCTGGGAATCTCTGTTTGTGATCTGGGTAGCAATTTTGAGCTGCCTCATAATGAATCAGGTGTTTAGATAATTCGAATAATAGACAGTCTTAACTCGCAAGATGTTGCAAAAGGGAAGTAATTAGAACCGTCCAAGTCCATTGGCAAAAATACATCACAAAACCGGAATCTCATAGGGAATATAGATATTTCTTGCCTTCCGGGCATAAAGAAAGTGGTCCGCTTCGCGGTTCATTCCCCTGGAATCCTTACTGGATAAATACTTCAGCCATGTTTAATAACAATAGCGGGGGTAGAAAGTTTACCTGGCCGGTCGTGTAACGGGGTTAATGCCGGGCAGGGCCAATAAGGTGAGTACCGACGATAACCCTTGTAACCCTTTTGCCGGAACCATCATGCCTGCATCATCTACGCAGGAACCATCTGGCTCTAACCATCCAGGCCGGGGCCTCTGTGCCGGAAAAAGGCTAGGTTCGAACCACTTGCCCCGGAAACATTTACGCCGGAACCACCTGTTTCGGATTTTTCTTCTTCAGGGTGAACCAGAGGACAACGCCGGTGATAAAAAGCAGGGTGGATATTACTTCGGCCTGTGTTGGATGGAATCCAAAAAGGTCCATCGGCACATTTACCCGGATTTTTTCTATGAAAAAGCGCTCGAGACCGTTGAGCATGAGGTAGAGTGCGAAAAGCCTGCCGGGGATCCGGATCTTTTTCCGGAGGGACCACAGGACCAGGAACAGCAGCAGGGAAACGACTATTTCATAGAACGGGGTTGGCCAGTGGCCAACTGGTAATTCATTACAGTATTTGCCCACACAGCCCTGGATCGGATTGCCGGATTCATTAACGTTATGCGGATAGGTATAGGACCACATCCAGTCGGGCAGCCAGTTATATGGATTGGGTGAGGGATTGGGCGTGCCCCAGTCACCGTCGCCCGACACCTGGCAGCCGATCCGGCCCAAGCCGTAAGCCAGCATCATGGTGGGTGCGGCTGCATCGTTGAGGTGCCAGAAACCGATTTTGTGTTTGCGGGCATAGATCCAGATGGCGATGGCAGCGCAGATGAGCCCGCCGTAGAAAGTAAGTCCTGAGGGGGACAACAGGTAGTCGGCCGGTTTTTTCAGGAAATCACTCCAGTTTTCAAAAATGTCGAACATCTTGGCCCCGATCAGTCCGAATACCAGTGCCAGGATGGTGATCTCCCCTACCCGGTCATGCGGCCAGATGCGGATGGTTTTCTTTTGCGGTACCGGTAATTTCTGTTTATTCTTTTCATACCACTTCAGGCCTGCGAAGAGCAGTCCGACCAGGATACCGGCCGGCCAGCTGCCAATAGTCGAAAAAATAAATGCCTGCGGATCTTCCGTGGCCGAACTATCCATTACAAACAGCGCAATGATTTTATAGCCGAGCAGGAAACCAAGCAGGAAGTTGAGCAGGATTTCGCCGATCGTGGCCGGATGGCCTACCGTTACTTCAATATGGGTGGGTTGCAGGAGTCCCTCTTTGCCCTTGCGTTTAAGTTCGGCAGCAAGAACCAGGGCGGAAAGGATGAAAGCTATAGCGACAAAAAACCCGAATGAATTGACAAAGCGCAGGAAGGACCACTCAACACCAAACAGATCTTTAAAGGCAAAATAAAGGTTGGGATACATGGAATAGTGGTTATAGTTAAGCTGGCGAATATACAATGGAAACAGGACCTATCGTAAAATAAAGTGCCTTTCTTCGCAGAAAGGCACCACATCAGCTGAACTGAAAAATTATGCGCAATGCTCTTCAAAAGCACCGATCAGGTTATGCGCAATCATCTGCGCAGGACGGCCTTCGATCATGTGACGCTCGATGAAATGGACCAGCTGGCCATTCTTGAATAATGCAATGGCAGGGGACGAAGGAGGATAAGGCAACAGGTGCTCACGGAGCGACTGTACCGCTTCCACGTCAAAACCGGCGAAGCTGGTCGTGAGGAAGTCGGGCTTTGTCTTCGAATTGGCAACCGCCATCAGCACACCCGGACGCGCACTACCGGCCGAACATCCGCAAACGGAATTGATCATGACGAGGGTAGTGCCTTCTTTCGCCAGCTGCGAATCCACCTCTGCGGCAGAAACGAGCTCTGTAAAACCGTTATCGGTCAGTTCCTCTTTCATCGGAACAACAATTTCTTCAGGATACATATTTGAATGATTTAAGTATTGGAACACAAAAGTATTGAAAAAGTTCAAGCGGTATTACTTGTGACTGAATGGCACTTAATTCCAGATGAAACTGCCAATATTGCCGGATACAGGACCGGAACAGGCCGCAGTGACAGCAAAACCGGGCTGGTACAGGGTTTGAAAATGAGTGGTGGTCAATCGAAAAATAAACAAACAAACAAATAAGACTATGACACACGTAAGATTTAACCGCCAGCCATTGCAACGAACTTTTAACAACCTGGTAGACGACCTTTTTTCAGACTTCCCCGTCGTATATAAGAATGACGGAAAATCTGTACCGGTCAATATCACCGAGAAGGAAAACAATTACCAGATCGATGTGGTTGCACCAGGTTTTGACAAGGCAGATTTTAAAGTGAACGTTGATCAGCAGATCCTCACCATTTCAGCTGATGTGAAGGAAGTGGAAGGCAATGAATCTGACAAGCAGATTCGCCGGGAGCACAGGGTTGGTTCTTTTAAGAGAACTTTTACACTGGATGAAAAGATCGACGCGAACTCAATAGAAGCGAAATATGTTAATGGTATACTGACGTTAAACCTTCCAAAGAAGGCTGAAGTCAAACAACCGGCACAGCAAATTAATATTCAGTAAGAATCTTTCTCATAAGCAGTTGGTTTTGGTTTAAACCCTGTCGTTTCCACGGCGGGGTTTTTCTTTTTTCACGTGATCCTGCATCTGTAACTGTTTATTTTATAAGTAAATCAATTAATTTTACGCCACCTACACTAAAAAGATCGGGGATGAAGAAAAGCTGGTTTATTACTTTCTTATTGGTTTTTGCTGTGGAACTAATCGATGCGCAGGTGACCGACACCCTTCCAGGGATACCTCCGGTGGTTCCCGACACTCCCCTCCGCATCACCAACCTCAATCCTTATTTTACCCTGCAGGTGGACTCCATGCTGAGTTACCAGCTATCCATCAACAAGGACCCCAGGAATTATTACTGGTACCTGCGGAACTCACCGGCTGGTATGAAAATCAACAAGGACAACGGAATCCTCAGTTTCAAGGCGGAGCGATCCTTTTTCCTGTCGGGGAAACTGAAATATGACCAGGAATACAATGTGAGGCTGGGTGTGCAGAACCTGTCTAATCCAGGCGAGCACATTGATACCAGTTTTACGCTGGTTTTTTTCAATACCGACGTGATCAATCCAAAGATCAAGTTTACGGTTGCCAGTCCGCTGATAGTGGAAGAAGGCAAACCTGTAACTTTTTCGGTGCTTTGTGAATCGGGTAACTTCCCGATCGAAGACATCCTGTTCAGCAGCAGTATCCCGATTACCGGCTATACGCTGGTGAAAAAATGCGAGGACCAGTTCAGCTGGACCCCTTCCTTCGATTTCGTTTCCGCTAAGGATACCAATGCCCAGAAACTGGTTGTGCTGAGTTTTGTAGGTTCCACCAGGTTCAATGTCCGTGATACTGCCTCGGTGCGTGTCATTGTCAGGGATGCCCTTAACTACCCTTATGCGGTGGAGGAACATACTGCGGTAACCAATGACCTGAAGAGCTATGTGCTGCAGTTGAAATTTGCATTCTTCCAGCTTGATAAAAAAGTACGCGGTACCAAGGGTGCGCGTACGGGTTTTGACCTGACGGCAGCTACCAGCGCATTGACCGGCACCATCCTTAATACGTCCTCGAGCACGTCCTCCCAAAACACCGGGAAAGTGTTACCATCCGTTGGTGTGGCCCTCACCCCTATCAAGGAAGCAACGGCTCCGAATAAAACAGTTGAACAGAACCAGGCTGCTGTGATCCGGTCAGCCATCCGCCGCCTGGAGTACATGGAGCGAGATAACCGCCTGGTTGGCGAACGCGATCCTGATATAACCGCTAAAACACAGAAACTTCGCGAGGAAGTGAGACAGGTGCGTAACCAGCTGGTGGATATACCGCTGGAAATGGTAACCGAAATGTCGGAGGCGGAACTGACCAAATACATGAACAGTAAAAAAGTCCGCAAGAAATACGGACTTAGTAAGAAATAACTTCCTGATATTGACGGGTGCCGACAGGCGCCCGTTTTTTTTGGCGCGGCCAGGTTGGCCAGCCCTACAGGCAACCGTTTTTCCTTCTTGTATCAATGATGTACTGGATCTTCCAGATCCCGTCAAACCGAACCAGCTGGAAACTGTTTACCCCGCAGTGGCTGAATTTGCCATTGTGGTAAAATTCATATGGCGTCCAGGCCATGGCCAGGTTGGCATCCACCTTTACCGTTTCAAAACGAATGCGTTCGTCGGCCGAATCTTTTTTTACCGTGCCGATGAATTCAGCAAAACCATTCACATCTTCCGTGTAAACTACGGTTGCACCAGCCTTGTTGCGGGTGATGCCCTGCAGGACGGCACTATCCCCCATTACTGATCGGAAAAGTTTTTCGTCACCGTTTTTCATGGCAGTGAACATGGTGTTGATGGTGGCTTTAACAGAATCGATGGCTGACTGCTGCGCGGATACATAACTGCAGCTGGCAAGGATTGTTAAGAATAATAAAAACGATCGCATATTAACAAGTTTTAAGTGAACCCGGGTGGTTTAATGACGTCCTAAAATAAAATCATTCTGTATGAAAAAAATAAGAATTGTACAAGCGGTTGCATTGATGATGACAGTGGTAGTGCTGGCGAGCTGTGGTTCGGGAAGGCATTACCAGTCGTACCCACCTCCCCCGCCTCCACGACCAGGTGTTTCGCTGATCATTAACAGCGGACCCGGCATGGTGGTGAGTCGTTATGGTGACGGACGTTATTACTACAGGAATCCGCAGGGAATGATGTACTGGCGGGGAAATGATAACCGGTATTACCTGGATCGCAGGTACATGAACCGGAACTACCATCGCCACTACCAGTACAACGACTGGCGCAGGAGCGGTCGCAGGAGATAAAGACACATTACTTCCACCAAATGCAAAATGCCAGCAGTCAGCTGGCATTTGCTTTATCATTTTGAATCAAAATTCCGGTGTATTCGCTTCGCGGGGAACGATGCAGCCTCCCCGTAATCAACACCGCCTTTCGAATCCTGTTACTTTACATACCCGAGAATCTTCAGCATGCTCTGGGCCGTCTGTTCTTTCGCATAGACCCAGTCGACCAGCTTGCCGTTTTTATCATGCCCCACAATGATATGTTTGGGCGATGGGATGAGGCAGTGTTTGATACCGCCATATCCACTGATCTGGTCCTGGTATGCACCGGTATGGAAAAAGCCAACATACAATGGTTCTTCCCCTTCCGCCTTTGGCAGGAACACCTCGTTGATATGTTCTTCCGAATCGTAATAGTCATGGCTGTCGCAGGTGATGCCCCCCAACACCACACGCTGGTACTCATTTTCCCATTTGTTGACCGGCAGCATCAGGAACTTTTCACCAATACCCCAGGTATCGGGCAGCGTGGTTATGAAGGAAGAGTCAATCATGTACCACGTTTCGCGGTCATTCTGGACCTTCTCCCCGATCACGCTATAAATGTGGGCCATGCTCTCGCCGACCGTATAGCTGCCGAATTCAGTAAAGATATTTGGCATGGGCACCTTGGCCTTTTTACAGGCAGATTTGATATTACCAACGATCTCGTTGATCATAAACTGGTAATCATATTCAAATCCCAGGGAGTGTTTGATAGGAAAGCCGCCCCCGATATTGATTGAATCCAGTTCAGGACAGATCTTCTTCAACTGGCAGTACAGGTTGATGACCTTATTCAGTTCGCTCCAGTAATACACATCATCCTTGATACCCTTGTTCAGGAAGATATGGAGCATCTTCAGCTGGAATTTGCTTTCATATCCTTCAATGCGGTCCACATAGAATTCAAGGATGTCTTTGGCACGGATGCCGAGCCTTGAGGTGTAGAAAGGGAAGTTGGGTTCTTCTTCGGCAGCTACGCGGATGCCGAGTTTGAACGGGACCTTTACCGACTTCGCGTATTCCTTCAGTTCATCCTTGTTGTCGAGTACAGGGATCACATTGGAGAAACCGGTATTGAGAAGGTTGGCAATGCGGCGGGTGTACGGTTTCTGTTTGTAGCCATTACAGATGATATGGATATCCTTGTTGATCTTTTTCTTTTCGTACAGCTTCTTGATGATCTCGATATCGTAGGCGTAGGAAGTTTCCAGGTGGATCTCATGTTTGAGGGCCTCTTCCACTACAAAACTGAAATGCGAACTCTTGGTGCAGTAACAATAAAAGTATTTGCCTTCGTACTTATGCTTCTTGAACGCGTTGGCGAACATTGTTTTGGCCTTGTTGATCTGCATCCCGATTTTCGGGAGGTAGGTCAGTTTCATGGGTGTCCCGTATTTGTCAATCAGGGCCTTAATGTTAAGGTGGTTATACTGGAGGTATCCGTCTACCACATCAAAGCCTTCCTGGGGAAAATTAAACGTCTGGTTGACCAGGTCGCCGTACGTGTTATTCATTTAATAATTAATGGGTTCGTATGATAAATCTAAATCCGGGTACAAATGTAGAATATTGATCAATCACGGCGGCAAAAAAAAGGCCACACCTTGCGGTATGGCCTTTCAAGCTTTTGAAGCCGGCTTATTTTACAGAATCAACCAGGCCTTTGAAGGTTTCCGGGTTGTTCATTGCCAGGTCAGCCAGGACCTTACGGTCAAGGGTGATTCCTTTCTTGCCAAGTTTGTTGATGAACTCGGAATAGGTCATGCCTTCAGCGCGGACAGCAGCGTTAATACGTGCGATCCAGAGTGAACGGTATTCCCTTTTCTTGAGTTTACGACCGACAAACATGTAGGTCATACCCTTCTCAACAACGTTTTTGGCTACCGTAAGAACGTTCTTACGTTTACCATAATATCCTTTGGCTTGTTTTAAAATTTTTTTCCTGCGGGCCTTTGAGGCTACTGCATTTTTTGAACGAGGCATATCTTAAAGAGTTTAAATGATTATCAATTGACGTGTCGGTTGAAGACTTACTTCAGGCGAAGAAGACGTTTTACGAAGTGCAGATGTGAATCGGCAACTGTTCCGTCCTTACGCATGTTCCGTTTACGTTTTTTTGATTTTTTTGTCAGGATGTGACGTTTGAAACTCTTCTGGTGCATGATCTTTCCGGTGCCGGTTACCTTGAAACGTTTCTTGGCACTGGAGTTCGTTTTAACTTTAGGCATTTTACCCAGTAATTAAATGTGTTACCCTTGAGGCGTTCCCCACCGGGGGATGCTTGTGGAGCCTCTTCAGGAAAATATCCGGAATAAAGATTTTTATTTCGGGCTGCAAAGATAAGGCAACAAGGTAACCCGGCAAAGGGTGGGCAAAAATAAAACGGGAATCCTTTTTGAGAGGGATTCCCGTTTTAAAATCGTGTTTTCCGGCACCTAATTACTTAGGATCCAGTGCGCTGTCGATGCGCGAGGCCAGGTCGGCCAGATGGTACCGGGTCATCGGATCGGCATTGGAAGAGGCACCAGCCTTGATTTCCGTACGAAGTGCCACCAGGTGCGCCCTGACCATACTGCGGATATCGGACTTGTCGACCGATGCTGCCGGTGGTCCGCCAAAGCTGAATGTGAACACCATACCGCTTTCTATTTTCGGGGGTTCAATCAGGTTGATCAGGATGGTAACATATGATTTTTGCAGGTTGCGGCGGAACAGGTCAATTTTTGAACGCGTGGCCAATTCGGACCAAACACCTCTTTTCATGTCGCCAAAGAGGTCAACCATCGTATACGCAGCCGCACCTTTTGATGCTTCGCCGTCGATCAGTTTGCTGAGTGTGCGGGTGGAAAAAATCCGGTTCAGTACGTTATCCTGCAGGCGGCTGACAGTCGAGACTGCATTGCCGCCTGTTTTGGCGAAAATATCGTCGCTGAGGATCCAGGACGGAGTGGTGAAAAGTTGTTTGTTCAGGAATTCAACTGCCTCGCGTTGTTTTGCCTTTGGAACAATTTCATAAATGACACCACCCTGTTCAACCGTTTTTGGTGTTTCCATGATACCCGCAATATACTTGGTAACATGACCCATGTAGCGGCTGAACTGACCGGTCAGTTCACCATACATCTGCTGCAGGTCATCATAGCCGCGGTTAGGCTGGCTGGTCCATGCTTCGAGGTTGGGCACAATGCGCTGCAGGTTTTTGATACCGTATGCAGCACCTTTGATTCCATCATCACCCACCTGTTCGTTCTGTGAACGCGGGTCATCGGGATTGGTTTCAGTACCAAACCAGAGACGGTTATTCTTCAACCGCTCGATCACCCATTTATTGAGGTACGTTTTTTCATCGTCGGCAGACTTGAACTGCGGGAACATTTTGTAACCCCATTCAATTGCCCAGTCGTCGTAGTCGCCAATGCGTGGAAACAAGCCGACACGGCTGATCTTGTCTTCGGGTTGTGCCACGTAGTTGAAGCGTGCGTAGTCCATGATCGATGGTGTATGGCCGTTGGCTTCCACCCAGGCCTTGTCGCGCAGTTTTTCCACCGGCACGGTTGAACTTGAACCGTAGTTGTGGCGCAGGCCGAGTGTATGGCCGACTTCGTGCGATGATACAAAGCGGATCAGTTGTCCCATCAGTTCGTCATCAAACGTCATCTTGCGCGCGCCGGTATCGAGTGGTGCACACTGGATGAAGTACCAGTCGTGGATCAGCTGCATCACATTATGGTACCAGTTGATATGGCTCTCCATAATTTCACCCGTGCGTGGATCGCTGATGCTTGGACCGCTTGCATTGGCAATGTCGGATGGCTTGTATACAATGGCGGAATAGCGTGCGTCTTCCAGGCTCCATTCAGGATCTTCTGCCTTGGACGGGGCCAGCTTTGCAACGATGGCGTTTTTGAAACCGGCTTTCTCAAATGATTTCTGCCAGTCATTTACTCCCTGGATCAGGTAAGGTATCCATTTGGCAGGGGTAGCAGGGTCAATATAAAATACTATCTGCTTTTTTGGCTCAACCAGTTGGCCAGCCTTGTATTTTTCAAGGTCGCCGTCTTTTGGTTCCAGCTTCCAGCGTTTTACCATGCGGATGCTTTCGACGCCCTGCGGGTTGGCATCGTAGTCGGTATAACCAACTGCGAAATATCCTACGCGGGGATCAAAGTAACGTGCCTGCATGGGCACTTTCGGAAGGGCAACCAGGCTGCTGTTCATCTCTACGGTGAAGTTGCCGCTGGCCGGACCGCCAATCGAGATACCACCACCCATCGGCGGCGCAGCGCTGCGGCTGTACGTTTTCACGGTGGTCACTTCAATATTTTCCGGGAAGGATTTCACGGAAACAGTGTATGATTTATCCGATTGCAATGAACCCAGCCGCATGAGCGACTTCAGCGCCGGGCTGAAAAAGAGAACATCATTATCAGAAGATATATAGTCGGTAATATCGATGACATAACCGGTTGAATCTTTCGAAAATGCCTTGATGTCAAATGCTGCTGCAATTGGCTGCACGTTCGATTTGGTTACCGCGGTGAACATCGGCGAAGTGGAATCCTTTGCATATTCCCCGAAAGAAATATTACGGAGGAAGATCTTGTTGCCTGGTCCCTTGTCGAAACTGATGACGCTCTGGCCTACCTGGTCACCCGCATATCCAAACATACCGCCACTGCGCATACCGGCCGCTGCTTTTGAAATCCGGTTTACCACCAGGATCTGGCGACCGAGCGACGTGTCGCCGATTTCGAAGTAATACTTGTCTTCCACTTTATGCACAGTAAAGAAACCGGCATCGGTGACAGCTTTTGAAGTAATGATTTCACTATAAGGTTTGGGTCCGGTGGAAGGCCTTGCGCCTGTGCCGGGCATTGGTGCGGGCGCTTTGGCGGTATCAACCTTACCGCGCTGGGCCATAGCAGGGCTACAGGCCAGGATCGCAGCAGCGATTAACACCTGGTGGAGATTGGTTCGAATCATGTGATGTATTATGTTTTTAATAATTTTCCCAAGATAACAAAACAGTCGATCCCTTTACACTTACGGTAGATAAATTGGACAAATGGCAAATACGGTACACCGGCGATGGGGCAAGGGTTCCGGCCGATCGGGAGTCGACGGGAAATGATGAAAAAACTTGCGGGGATTGCGGAATATTCCTGGGCGTTTTTTAACCTGGCATAGATAGATGCCTGGCGGATGATAAATCCCAAGCCAACAAAAAAACCCGCCCTTGTTTACAAGGGCGGGTCAGTATTATTGGACAAAGATCTTACGATTTCTTTTTCCCTTTTGGTGCAAACATCGCCAGCATGCGCCGGCCTTCCATCTTCGGCATGCTTTCCAGCGTACCAAACTCGGCAAGCCTTTCAGCAAATTTCAGGATGATCAGCTGTCCGCGTTCCTGGAACTGGATAGCCCGGCCTTTGAACTGTACGTACGCTTTCACCTTGTTTCCATCTTTCAGGAAGCCTTCGGCATGTTTCGCCTTGAAGTCGAAATCATGATCATCCGTATTCGGAGTGAAACGGATCTCTTTCACCTCGGAGACCTTGCTCTTGGCCTTCATCTCCTTTTCTTTCTTCTTCTTATCGTAGAGGAACTTGTTATAATCAATGATTTTACAAACCGGCGGATCCACCTGCGGTGAAATTTCCACCAGGTCAAGCTGCTGGTCCTGCGCCATGCGCAGTGCGTCCTGCGTGCTGTAAATTCCCACTTCTACGTTGTCCCCTACCAGGCGAACCTGTGGTACACGAATAAAATGGTTGATGCGGTGTTCCGCTTCTTTGCGGGGAACAAATCTTCCCCTGAATCCGCCTTTGTTAAATCCGCCACCTCCGGGTTTGTAAGCGCCTCCGCCTCCTGCCCCTGGTGGTCTGTTGAACCCGCCTCCGGGTTTTTGTGGTACTGCCATTTAAGTTTTTTAGTTTAAAAATGATGAGCGCTGGCAAGGAAGTCCGGCGGTTTTTTCCGTTAATGTCCTTTCCTTACGCTTCTTTCCGTTCTTTGTATTCAGCTGTTATATCCAGCAAAAATTCGTCCATTGTTTTTGATCCGAGGTCACCCTTGCCCTGCCTTCTCACCGAAACGAAACCTTCGTTCATTTCCTTCTCTCCCACTACCAGCATGTACGGCACTTTCATGAGTTCGGTATCCCTGATCTTTTTCCCGATTTTTTCATTGCGATCGTCGATCTCCACACGAATATCTGCTTTTTTCAGCTTCTTTGAAACTGTTTTCGCGTACTCGAGGTACTTATCACTGATCGGGAGGATTTTTACCTGCACCGGCGCCAGCCACACGGGGAACTTCCCGGCGTAATGCTCCAGCAGGAACCCGATGAAGCGTTCGTGGGTACCGAGCGGGGCACGGTGGATGATCAGCGGTGTTTCCGGTTTGTTGTCCTGGTTGGTGAATTCCAGGTTAAACCGTAGTCCCTGGGCAAAATCAACCTGGTTGGTAGCCAGGGTAAACTCCCGGCCGATCGCGCTCCAGATCTGTACATCGATCTTGGGGCCGTAAAATGCCGCCTCATCCTGTACTTCAACAAACGGGGTGTTGGTTTTGATCAGTACGTCACGGACCATCGCCTCGGTTTCCTTCCAGAGTTCGGGTTCATTGATGTATTTCTGGCCAAGTTTTTCCGGGCTGTGCAGGCTGAGCCTCATCACATATTTTTCTACACCGAATATTTTAAAATATTTCAGGTACATATCATTCACTGCCGAAAACTCCTGCAGGAATTGTTCCCTGGTACAATAGATATGGGCATCATTCATGTGCAGGCACCGCACACGCATCAGTCCAAACAACTCACCACTCTGTTCATACCGGTAACAGGTACCATATTCGGCCAGACGCAACGGCAGGTCCTTGTAGCTTTTGGGTTCGGCTGCAAAAATTTTGTGGTGGTGCGGGCAGTTCATCGACTTCAGGTAATACTTCTGCCCCTCCAGTTCCATCGGCGGGTACATACTATCCTTGTAATAGGGCAGGTGACCACTGGTGATGTACAGGTTCTCCTTGGCGATGTGCGGCGTTACCACGCGTTTGTATCCCTGGTCGGCTTCCGTTTCCTTTGCCAGCCTCTCCAGTTCCTCGATAATGACCGTACCATTCGGCATCCATAAAACAAGGCCCTGACCCACATCATCATCCATGGTATAGATGCTGAGTTCCTTGCCCAATTTGCGGTGGTCACGCTGCTTGGCTTCCTCCAGCATTTTCAGGTACTCTTCCAGTTCTTTTGCAGAAGGGAACGTAATACCATAAATGCGGGTCAGCTGTTTATTTTTTTCATCGCCTTTCCAGTA
>SDZZ01000709.1 GCA_004173255.1 Chitinophagaceae bacterium
CCCGTGTCCGCAGCCGTGCGCAGCCGTGGCTGTACACCGTTGCCGGCGGCCACAAATGTTTCCCGGCCGATGCCGGAAAAAAGGGTTTCCTGCTTTCCCGCCGTTTTGTACAGGTTGAGCAGGGCGATGGCCATCATTATCAGGGTAGTCTTCATAAAAAGGCTTTTCAGGTAGATGCAGGGAAAATCCGGATTACACAAAGGCCCGGATCCTTTTGGAATCCGGGCCTGTCATCAACTATTAACCATTAAACCTTAGTGCATTGCTTCGCTCAGGTCCAGCTTCTTGCCCCGGTTCCCCCGTACCAGCAGTACAAACGGAACACAGATCAGGAAAAGGATCCCGATATAAAGGAACACATCCATATACGACAGTACCATTGCCTGTTTCATCACACCACCATCGAGGGCCTTGTAGGCTTCGAGGCGGGCAATATTGTATGGATGCCCCTTCATGATAAAACCCTGTTGCATCGCATCCACGCGTTGCTGGACCACGGGGTCATTCATATCGAGTTTGGATACCAGGTTAGCCCGGTGTTCCATCGTCTGGCTGGCCATGAAGGTGGTAATGATGGCGATCCCGAACGATCCGCCGAGCTGGCGCATCATACCAGTGAACGCTGCACCATCGCCGATCTCCCGTCCCTTCAGCGTACTCAGCGAAAGGGAAGTGATCGGGATAAAAAGCATCCCCATACCCACACCACGCATCATCAGCATCCAGAAAAAGTTATCCTTGCTGGTATCCGGGGTGATGATCTTGTACCCGATAAAACAGAAAAAGAAAAAGATCAGCATACCCAGCGCCACCAGTATCTGCTGCGGGATACCGCGTTGCAGGAGCTGTGCGATGATGGGCATCATGAATGCCGTCATCAGTGCCGCCGGCATCATGAGCATACCCGATTCAAACGCCGTCCAGCCCAGTGTGGCCTGTGTATACAGCGGGATGATAAAAGTGGAGCCGTATAATCCGAAACCCATGATAAACGAAAGGATGGTTCCCACCCTCAGGTTGGAATTTTTCAATACCCTGAGCCGGACCACCGGGTTACGGAAGGTCAGTTCGCGCCAGACAAAAAAGAAGGCACCCAACACGGCGGTCACCGTGAGCACCACAATGATCTTACTGTTGAACCAGTCATCTTCCTGCCCTTTTTCCAATACATACTGCAGCGATCCCACAAACATCGCCAGCAGGCCGATACCAAGCCAGTCCACATCTTTCACCGCACTCTTTGCAGCATAACGCGGACTGCGCACAAATTGCAGCGTGAGCAGGGTAGCGATTACACCAAGCGGGATATTGATGTAAAAGATATAGGGCCAGGTATAGTTATCCGTGATAAAACCACCGAGGGGTGGCCCGAGTGTGGGACCTATAATGACTCCCAGTCCATAGATGGCCTGCGCCATCGAACGTTTTTCGGGAGGGTAACTTTCAGTGATAATGGTTTGTGAGGTTACCAGCAACGCACCGCCGCCGATACCCTGCATCAAACGGAAAATGATCAGTTCGCCGATACCGGTGGCCTGCCCGCAGAGGTACGAACAGATGGTAAAAAGGATAATCGATGCAGCGAAATAATTGCGGCGGCCGAACTGGGCGCCGAGCCAGCTTGTCATCGGGATGATGATCACGTTCCCGAGCCAGCTGGTCATCGGGATGATGATCACATTACCTATCGCATAGGCAGTGATCACCCAGCCGACTTCGCTGGTAGTGGCGCCAAGGTTACCCTGCATTTCCTTCAGGGCTACGTTGACGATCGTGGTGTCCACGATCTCGAGCAGTGCACACACAATACACGTCAGTGTGATGATGACACGGCGCGAACCATATTCAATCAGTGATTCTTGTTGTAACATATAATTGTTTCATGCCACGGGGGCTTGGTTCAATCCAGCGACTGTTGACGCCGCTGGCTGTCAGGATCAGTCGAGATGTACATCTACTTTCACGTTCATTCCCGGACGCAGTTTCTGCACCAGCGGGTCGGAAGTATTGCTGAATTCAATACGCACGGGAAGCCGTTGTACCGTTTTTACAAAGTTGCCCGAAGCATTATCCGGAGGCAGCAGCGCAAATGTGGCACCCGTTGCAGGTGAAAAAGAAGCGAGGCTTGCTTCAAACTTATGTCCGTCATAGGCATCCACTTCCACAATCACTTTCTGGCCTTCCTTCATTTTGTCGAGCTGTGTTTCCTTGAAATTGGCGATTACCCATACACGGTTGCTGTGCACCACGCTGAACAGCGATTGCCCTGCGTTGATAAACTGTCCGGCCTGTACATTTATTTTCGACACACGTCCATCCGACGGTGCTGTCACCACGGTATAGGAAAGGTTCAGTTTTGCAGCATCCACATCCACTTCGCGTTGTTTGATGGTGGCGTCCGC
>SDZZ01000710.1 GCA_004173255.1 Chitinophagaceae bacterium
GTTCGGCTTTTTCCTTCCTGCTTTTATCCAGCCTGCATACCAGCAGCCAGGCCCGCGAAAAAATCAGTATCAGCGACGGCTGGTTATTTGCCAAAGGTGAATCAGGCCGTATCGACACGGCCACACTTGCCTGGAGCCCCGTTTCCTTACCGCACAGCTGGAATACGACCGATGTAATGGATGACGCGCCCGGCTACTACCGGGGTGTCGGATGGTATAAACGGAGATTGAAAATTCCGGACTTCAAAAAAGGAAAATCACTGGGCCTGTATTTCGACGGGGCCAACCAACTGGCAACAGTGTACATCGATGGCCGACGTACAATGGTGCATACCGGTGGTTACACCGGATTTTATGTTCCGCTCGATAATGTCAGTAACGAAATAGCGGATCACGAAATACTGGTCAGCGTTGATAACAGTTACAACGAAGATATTGCGCCGCTCACGGCCGATTTTACCTTCTTCGGCGGATTGTACCGGAATGCCTGGTTGATCAGTACTGATCCGGTTCATTTCAGCATGGGCAGCAACGGCGCAGCAACCGTGGACATTACCACGCCTGAAGTAAGTGTGGCTAAAGCTTTGGTGAAAGTCAACACGGAGGTGGTCAATTTTTCGGGTCAAAAGAGGAAGCTGAAAGTAACGGTGCTGGTTCGTGACAGGGACCATAACCTGGTTTCGAAAACAGAAAACAGGACCGAAATAAAAACAAGGGAGAAAAAGACGATCACTGTCAATACCGGTGCAGTACCCAGCCCGCATTTATGGAGCCCCGACGATCCGTACCTGTACTCGGTTACCACATCCATTACCGATGCAGCAACCGGTGAGCTGCTCGATGAACTGGTTTATCCGCTTGGGTTTCGCTGGTACCGGTTTGATCCGGCTGAAGGGTTTTTCCTGAATGGCAAAGCACTTAAACTGGTAGGTGCAAGTCGCCACCAGGACAGGCCATGGATGGGCAATGCAGTACCCGACGTGCTGGCCCGGGAAGATGTGCAGCTGTTGAAAAAAATGGGTGGCAACTTCCTTCGTGTGGCACATTACCCGCAGGACCAGGCCATACTGGAAGAATGTGATCGGCTTGGTATCATTGCTTCCGTGGAAATACCACTGGTCAATGAGATCAGTGAGACGGAAACTTTTTCACGGAATGCGGAAAACATGTTAAGGGAAATGATAGCCCAGAACCGTAACCATCCGTCGGTAGTGATCTGGTGCCTGATGAATGAAATCATGCTCAAGCCCCATTTCAACAACGATAAAACAAGACAGGCTGTTTATTTTTCCAACATCGTCCAACTCGCTGCGCGCCTTGACAGCATTGCCAGGCAGACTGATCCGGCGCGTTACACCATGATTGCGAACCACGGGGATTTTGACCGGTATAATAATACCGGTCTCACAAAAATCGCCATGATCACCGGGTGGAACCTGTACTCCGGATGGTACGGGGGCGAGCTGAAGGATTTTGCCGGCTTCCTGGAAAAACACCATGCAAAACTTCCCGGCATACCACTGATTGTATCCGAGTATGGTGCTGATGCAGATCCACGGATAAGGAGCCTTGCGCCGGTGAAATTTGACAAGAGCGTGGAATACTCACTGGCCTTCCACCAGTACTACCTGAATGAAATGCTGAAGCG
>SDZZ01000711.1 GCA_004173255.1 Chitinophagaceae bacterium
GCAAACGGGCTCGACCATTTCGGATAGGTTTCCTCGTTCCATAAAACTTCCCAGACACGGGCGGGGGTAGCGGCAACCTGCCGCGTAAATTCAAGTTTAGACATAGGTGTATATTGTAGGAACTGAAGGTCGAAAATTGTCGGGGAAACAGGGAGGTCAAACGCGACGAATAAAGGGTAACCCGCGACATTCTCACCTGTTCCAACCCGGCTTCGCGGTCATTACCTTTTTATATACCGGGCAACTGACATCGTGCGCTCCCCTTAAATAACCCGTACTCATCAAAAACTCATTCACTATTTCCCCTCCGGTAAACCGGAACGTTTTCTTAAACAACTTTACCCAGCCTTCAATGGGCAGAGGATGGTTCGCGTCGATCCATTTTTCAAACGAGCCGTATTCTTTCTGCAACGTCAGTATGGTCTTCGCATTTTCAATCGCGGCGTTTATCTTTAACCGGTTGCGAACAATTCCCGCATCATTCATCAGGCGCTGCACATCCTTGTCCTTATAAGCCGCCACCTTTTTTATATTAAACCCGTGGTAGGCCTTGCGGAACGCTTCCTCTTTTTTGAGGATCAGTTCCCAGCTAAGCCCCGCCTGGTTTATTTCCATCAGCAGGCGGCCGAATAGTTCATCGTCATCATGGATCGGGAATCCATAAAATTTATCATGATAAACTTTATGCAGTTCTTTATTGGGACCCGACATAGTCTGGATGGCACGGCAATACGACATAGTCTCTTATTTATTTTTCAGTTGTGAGTTTATCCATCCCTTTATGTTTGCGTCGAGAATACTAAGTGGAACAGCGCCGTTTTTCAGTACCTCATCGTGAAATGCAGGCAGGCTGAAACGGTTGCCCAGCTTACTCATAGCAAGGGCGCGCAATTCCAGGATTTTCTGTTCACCGATTTTATAACTGAGTGCCTGGGCCGGAATCACCATAAAACGTTCCACCCGCGATTCGGCTACTTCCCGTGTCATTGGCTGGTTGGCCAGGATGTAGTCGACCGCCTTTTCGCGCGACCATCCTTTATAATGCAAACCAACATCTACCACCAGCCGAACCGATCGTTCCATATCCGCATTCAACCTGCCGAGATACTGGTACGGGTCTGTATACATGCCCATGGCCTGGCCAAGGGTTTCTGCATAAAGACCCCATCCTTCACTGAATGCCCCGACAAAACTCGATTTCATAAATTCCGGTGCATTCATTTCCAGCTGGAGTGCAATCTGGAAGTGATGTCCGGGAACAGCTTCATGCAGGAACAGCGTTTCCATGTCATGGTAATTGTATTGCGTTGCATCCGGTATTACTTCATAAAAGACACCAGGCCTTGTGCCATCGCGCGACCCACGGTTATATTGCGCATTGGCACCGGCCTGCCTGAACTTTTCCGTAGCCCTGATCTCAAAATCCGCCTTCGGTAAAAGATGGAACATTTTTGAAATAGCGGGCGCCATCTTTTCCCGGAAACTCCTGAACCGGTTCAGCACTTCCTCTTCGGTAGTAAAAGGAAAAAACTTCCGGTCCGTTTTTACATAATTAAAAAACGCAGGAAGGTCGCCCGCAAAACCCGTTACCGTTTTAATGGAGTCCATCTCTTTCCGGATCCTTGCCACCTCGCGCACGCCCAGGT
>SDZZ01000712.1 GCA_004173255.1 Chitinophagaceae bacterium
GTCTAACTTGCCGCATTTTTGGCAAATGACTTCCGCATTTTTCCATTTTGATTCATTTATATCATGCACCCAGCTGACCTGTAATTTCAGAACAGCGAGGTTGCAGACAGCCGATCGCTCAGTTAAAAGTGGGTCGCCGAAAACACAGTCCCTTTTAGACTGTGCTTTAATCGGAACTTATCCGTATATGAGCTTCAACAACTCCTCATCCTGTAGCGCTATCTCTTCCTGCGTCGCATAAAAGGCGATTAATTCATCAGTCGATGCTGCTTCGCCGTTTGGACTAAAGTTTATGGCATCATAAAGGCTGATTGGCGCAACAACAACAATACTATTGCTGTGCTCAGGATCGGGCAATTGCCTTGTCAGATATTCTTCACCTTTATATATGATGGAAGCCCATTCAATACCATCATCCTCCAATGAATCGGATACGATGCTGCTCAAATAATCGTCGATCACTTCCCACGTAATACCAATATTGCAATCATGCTTTTCCTTCAGCATGTCCAGCACTTTTTGCGCTTCTCCTTCTTTGAGCAGATAGCCGTTTTCCTTTGCCCGAACTTCTACATCCTCCAATCCCCAAACGATGGATATGCATCCCTGCTGGCTTTTCTGGTAGCCAACAATTGAACGTTGATAAACATTTTTTGCGGACAGGACCAAGGCAGCCTTTGCCAGCTCCAGATTTCCCTGAAATTCGTCATTGAACATGATTTCAGCATCCCCGTTGAGTTCACCGTTCAGGATCTTGCCAAGGTCATCGTAACGCATGATCTCATCGCATGAGTAATAATTTGGATAGTATTTTTCCACAAACTCCCAAAGCTCAACCTCGGTCGGAGGATCCGGTGCGTAGATTTCCGCCTCTTGGAGAATTTTGTCGATCTTGTACCCGCTGAGCGAAAAGGTTTCGGTACCGATTACGCTCTTCATCAGATCTGCTAGAAAATTTTCGATATCGGTTTTTGATTGTCGTATATCCCCCTCGATTGTCAAAGTAAGATTTACCTTTATTTCCTGAGTCATTTTATTGAACCTTAAATTATCATCCTATTTACTTGTTGCAGCTGGCGCCTTCAAGAGCCTGATTCCAAAGAGCCAGTGGTATTTCGGTCTGTAGCCGCTGCATTCAATGATCCCCATGAGCAGCCCCTTGGTGAGCTGCAGTTCAAAGGCATCATTTTTTGCCAGTTGCATTTGTTCAAGGCTCTGCAAGAGCCTCAGCGCCTGGGCAATCTTTTTTACCACTCTGCGCTCATTCATCTTCCTGTTTTTCATCTTCCTGCTGGGTTAAAAGTGGGGCGGTTTCCCGCCCCTGATTGGTTAGTTGAACTGCAATGCGCCGTTGATCGAAAAATCCGAGCAAAGCTCAAAGGCAACCTGTGCCCTTTGCTTGGCGGCACCCTCTATTATCGATTTGAACTTTGCTTCCCCGTCCTTGAACCTGCGCACATTCTGAAAGTATCCCGTTACGGCGTTGTAGGCGCCAAAGACTGTCCCCGCCGTGGTTGCCATCTGCTGGGTCTGGTCGCCCATCGCATAGCTGTATACTTCTTCTACGATGTTGCGGTAAACTACCGAATTTTCGTCACCGCAACCCTGCTGCAGCTTCTGCAAAACCTCTTTGTTTGGCTTCATCAGCAATGCGGACTTTTGCCCAATGGTTGAAAATCTCTTCCATCTCTACTGCTAGGTTGCTGGATATGCCCATAAGGGCGTGCGCCTGTTTCAGCCTGTCGGCAGCTCCCGAGCTGTGACGTATTCGTATTGCATTTTTGTGGTTACGCATTGCCGCATTCAGGGTATTGTTGCAGACAATACGAACGGGCGTAAAGGCAGCGCTAATGCTTCCGCCACCATCATGGGAGGTGGTCAGAAAAAGATACTGCTCTATCAGGTCGTCCTTTCCCACGCGGATATAGGAAGGCAGTTTTGCGGTGATAAAAATCCGCTCGCCTTTTCCCAGTGCGCCCGCTGTCTCGTACTGGATGCCCTCGCCACCACCAACGATGCTATCAAAAAACGAAAATGCGTCTACGTTCTGCACGACGCTGTAATCCCTGCCCACTACCCCCAGCACCTGCTCGGTATCGGTACGCATGGTTGCGTAGAAATTTGGAACTTCCACTCCCGCCTCCGCGGGAAGGACCTCCCCCCCTCTAAATTCGTTGTTAAGGTTGTCCAGCGTGAAGAGCGGACGTTTTACAACCGTGTAATCCAGCCCTGCAAACTTCAGCGCCTCGGCCGAGGTAGGATAAGCGTCTACAATAGTTCCCAGCCCGTGCCAAGCCTTTTCCTTAACAGAAAAAAAAGCGTGTTTTTGTGTATCGTTGTTAAAATTCAAGTTATGTGCCATGACATTTAGATTTGAGGTCGCCGGTCTGCTGTACTGGTTCTTCTGCGCTCGGGCGCCTTGCGGTGGAACCAAAAAGCTTGATCTCCGAAACCCGGAAGGTCATAGCGGCCACCGCCTCTGCGTCCTTGGTCACATATGCCCTGCAGCCCACATAACCGAACACCTGCACGATGTCCCCCTTTTTCAGAAAATCGGCGATGCCAGCCCCTCTCCAATAGCTGCATTCAAAAAACCTTGCAACCTCCTTTCGTTTTTCCCCGATCAAATAACTGTGGTTTACAGCTAGGGTAAAACCTACAACTTTGGTATCCTGGGATACTTCCCTGACTTCCGCGTCCGCGGTCAGTCTTCCTGTGATAATTTCCATCTTAAATGGTTTTTAATAAAAAATTGAACAACTGCTGCCCTTTCAGCCAATCCCCCATATTTTTTCCGGAGGAAGGGGACAAAAAGAACAGCAGTCTGTAGCCGTGAGTTCAGGGTGCAGTCCGGCACTATAAGTCCCGAAGGGTGGCCGGCCCGCCGGACATTATGCGTGCCGTACCAGCCCGAACTCACGAGACTTGCATTTCTTTTTGACCCCTCGATCGGAAATACCAATCGTTTAGCTGAACAGGCAAAGGATTAGCCTCCAGAAAAACTGAAATTGTGCCTAAACATTATAGCCTGTCTGGCCATCGCCTAAACTACCAGCCTTTAACCTACATTAATTCGCCTTGCAAGTTCCGAAGCGGCTAGTATTGCACTGGAACGAACATCCCCTATGTCCGGCAGGCTTTTCAGTTGATTTACAGGTGCCTTGGAAAGACCAATGACACCTCCGCATTCCTTGAGCAGTTTTTTCGCCAGCTCCACCGACTGCCCGCCGCTAAGTCCTGCGCTGAAAAGCAGGGAGACCAGTTCTTCATCGGTAAGTGAGCATGCGCCGTTTTTCTTCAGGCGATTGATCGGAGCCACGCTCGCATCCGCTTCTGGAGAAGTGGATAATTTCAGGTCTTGGGACTTTTCCGCCTGCACTGCAACTTGCCTAGGCTGGTCTAATTTTAGGTAGGACGCGTGATGGCACACCGAGGTAAGCGCCTCGATTACCATAGGCAGGTCCCTTAGAAAAATTATGATCCGGTTTCGATGGTAGGATCCGTCCCTTTGTCTTTCGCTGCAGCTTATCTGCAGAAAATTATGGCCCTTGCCCCCCTGTTTCAGGTCAAAGAAATAGTGCCTCATCGGGTTTGAGGGAAAGGCTTCGCTG
>SDZZ01000207.1 GCA_004173255.1 Chitinophagaceae bacterium
CGTTTACCAGGATGGACGCCAGCCACCAGGCACGCATCCACACCACTCACATTCCTTGTCAGTGGCAACAGGACAGCTTCACAACAAGGCTCGGCCCAACCTGTATCGCTGATGCCGGGAAGTTGTTTATCCAGGTCTTTCACCAGTTGCGGTTTGCCCGTGCCGACCGCCTGTTCCACTTTCCAGTCATAATCGAATGCGAGGGCGCTGCAATTGACCGCCTGCGTCAGCTTGTATTTTCCAGTCAGCGGATCAGCTACATACAATAGCGCAAAAGGGATATCGTCACGTTCTGTAGTCAGGGGAGTCAATATTTCACCAAGCGCCTTTTTCGATCTGGTGAATTTACCTGCCTGGGCACTCAGGGCATGCAGCAGTTTATTCCTCCGTTCATTGAGGACTTTATAGGTAGTCTCGATCACTGCATTGAAAATACCCCGGGTTTTACCGGTAGAGTCAATGATGGGACTCAGCGTATAATCGAAATAACATTCTTCCACATACCCGAAACGTTTCATCGGCAGCATACTGTCTGGCATTCGTACCGACTCGCCATGTTTCAGTACATCATTAAACTGATGCGCGATCAGGTGCCAGATTTCCTGCCACACAATACTACCCGCCTTGCCCATGGCCCAGGGATGCTTGTCACCCGGTATACTGCTGTACGCATCATTGTAAAGAATGGTAAACTCCCTGCCCCAGTAGATAGCAATGGGAAACCCGGAGTTGAGACCGATATTAAGCGCCGTCTTCAGTGCGTCCGGCCATGTTTCCGGATCACCCAACGGGGTATCCTTCCAGTCGGTTTTCCTGATCAGTTCACCTGCCTGTCCTCCCCCCGTCAAAAACATATTTGCTGATATTGAACCC
Source organism: Chitinophagaceae bacterium (assembly GCA_004173255.1). Taxonomy (GTDB): domain Bacteria; phylum Bacteroidota; class Bacteroidia; order Chitinophagales; family Chitinophagaceae; genus JBEVJC01. The sequence goes on from SDZZ01000207.1 coordinate 874, forward strand.
ATGCTACAAATGACTTAATCCTTATCCGTAAATGTAATTATTCTGAAGTTTTTTTCCAATAGATGATGAGCTCCACACGGCGGTTCTGTGCCCGCCCTCCGGCTGTTGTGTTGGTTGCTTCCGGACGCGACCGGCCATAGGGAGCAATGCGGATAGACCCGGCAACCGATACCTGGTGGCCGGTGAGCCAGTTCTGCACCGATAAACACCGGTTCCGGCTGAGTTCAAGATTGAAAGCGTCTTTGCCAATTGAATCGGTATGGCCTTCGATCGTGATACTATCGGCCTGCCGGGTAGTACCGCTGAAATAAGATGCCAGTCTGGCCCGCGTGCTGTCACGCAACACCGCCTTATTAAAATCAAAGGATAAATCACCAAGGCGAAGGGTATCGCTCGCCACATTTTTCGCCACCGGTGCAGGCCTTTCACGGGTTAGCCTCACGGAAGCATCATCTGGCAACCTGATTTTCAATTCGCCATTCCCATACAGCGGGTAGTCCATTTCCTTGTGCCGGTAATCATAGGCGTAGATCGCATTCTTCATTTGCCCATACCCATCGCAGGGGCCTTCGGCAGGATCGACGGGTATCAGTTCGAAATTGTCGAGCGTTATGGCAATGGTCTGAACCCCGGTCAGTTTCTGTTTTCCTGCCACTGTATCTTCCGAAACAAAGCTGCCAAACGTGAGGTAATCCTCATTGCCCTTTGCCGTATAATTATATTCAAACCGGTAAAAGCCCGAACCGGGAACCTGTTCCATTCTGGTGATTGAATCAGCAACAAATCCAAGGGCAAACTTGCGGCGGGGTACATAGTATTTTGGGGAAAAAGAAACCGCCGGCCTGAATTCGAGTTTCGGATTGAGTTTAACGCTGATCATGCCACGGAAAATGTACTGGTGTCCCGGCTGTAACCGGCAGGGGAGCAGTGCACCAATCACCGGTGTAAAACCAGGGTCATTTTTCCAATCGGAATAAATGAGGTAAGAATTTTTTCCAAGTAACGGTGATTCAGTTTCGTAATTAAGCATCTGCGCTTTGACTTCTTTCAGGTAAAACCATCCTTCCACTCCACATTCCGAATTATATTCCACGCAGGTATTGATGTCTTCGAAACCGCCATTGAGCAGGAGGGGTGTCTGTGAAAAAACCATGTTGGTAAACAACATAAGGGACATCAGGTAAAAAGGGCGGAGCAGGGTGGAAAGCATCTTGTAAGTTAAGTAATTCCTTAACTTACACAGATGAAAAAACCTTGTTTTGCCATTGTATTGGTGTTAATGTTTTTGTCTTCCCATGCGCAGCAATCCGGTGAATTAATCCAGCATATCTATGGGCGGAAAAATGTTTCCCTCAACGGCCGGTGGAACTACATAGTGGATCCTTATGAAACGGGTTATTATGATTACAGGCGGCAACCTTTCGATCAGTCAACCTCCGGTTCGGGTGGATACTTTGACGATCGCAGGCAGGTTGACAAAGCCGAACTGATTGAATATGATTTTGATCTGTCACCCACGCTGAAAGTTCCGGGCGACTGGAATTCACAAGCCGAAAATCTTTCACTTTACGAGGGCACTGTCTGGTACCGGAAAAAATTCGATTTCGACCGGAATGCCGGAAGCCGCTACCTGCTTTACTTTGGAGCATCCAACTATGAAACACATGTTTACCTGAATGGTAAAAAACTCGGTATACACAAAGGTGGTTTTACACCCTTCCAGTTTGATGTAACTGACAAACTGCTTGCCGGATCCAATTCACTGGTGGTGAAAGTTGACAATACCCGCAAGCCGGATGAGATTCCGACTGTTAATACGGACTGGTGGAATTACGGAGGCATTACGCGTGATGTAATGATTGCCGAACTTCCGGCAACCTACATCGACGACTACAAACTGCAACTGTCGAAAAGTATGCCCGGTGTGATAGAGGGATTTATCCAGTTGTCGGACAGCACCGCCGGAAAAGAAGTAAGTGTGCTGGTACCGGAGGCTTCCATCAGCCGCAATTACAGGGTTGATCCGACCGGACGTATTGTATTCAGTTTCCCGGTAAAAAAACTTACCCAATGGTCACCGGAAAATCCAAAGCTGTATGATGTTACTATCGTCTCTGCATCCGATACGGTACATGACCGCATCGGCTTTCGCACCATTACCACAAAGGGCCAGGACATTTTGCTGAATGGAAAAAGTATTTTCCTGCGTGGTATATCAATCCATGATGAAAACCCGCTGATTCCCGGCCGGCTTCGCGGCCAGGGTGACATGCGCATGATGTTACAGTGGGCAAAGGACCTGAACTGTAATTATGTCCGGCTTGCGCACTATCCGCATAGCGAGGAAATGATCCGCCTGGCCGATGAGATGGGCCTGCTCGTGTGGGCAGAAGTGCCGGTATACTGGACCATTTCCTGGCAAAATCCTTCTACGTACGCCAATGCGGATAAACAACTGACCGACCTGATCCGGCGCGACCAGAACCGGGCGAGCGTAATTGTGTGGTCAGTCGGTAATGAAACACCACTGAGTGAACCCCGTCATGTGTTCATGGGCAAACTGGTGGATCATGCGCGTTTGCTCGACAACTCACGATTGGTGGCCGCTGCACTTGAAGTGCACCGGAAAGACAAAATGGTCATTGTAGACGATCCGCTCGGTGAAAAAATTGACCTCGTCAGCTTTAATGAATATGCGGGATGGTACTGGGGCAAACCGGACGAAATAATGGAAAACGGTTTTTCCATCAAGTATGACAAACCCGTTGTCATTACCGAGTTCGGCGGGGACGCGCTTGGCGGGTTCCATGCAGACAAGGGTACCCGATGGAGCGAGGAATACCAGGAGGAGTTATACAAAATCCAGTTGCAATGGTTGCCAAAAATGGCCGGACTCCGTGGTATGACACCATGGATCCTGACCGACTTCCGTTCGCCCCGCCGCCATCACCCGGTTTACCAGAATTTCTGGAACCGGAAAGGCCTCATCACGGAAACCGGTAAAAGAAAAAAGGCCTTCCTGGTGCTGCAATCATTTTATGATGCAATGGAAAGAAAATATAAATAATGTTTCAACGTTATTAAACCTCCGGCATTAATCCGGATCCCAGATCCAATTTTATTCCATGAAGAACAGCCAATTTTATTCCCTGCTTGCAGGGTTATGTGTATTGCTCACCCTTGCCTCCTGCGGTAAGGATGATACCCCCGAAACGGAGGAAAAAGTTTACCGCATCTCCGATAGCCTGATGGTGGATGGCCGGGTGCGTACGTTCCTGGTGAACCTCCCTCCCAACTATTTTGAATCGGACCAGTTTTCGCTGGTAATCGCCATGCACGGTGGTGGTGGCAGCGGCACCCAGTTTGAAACCAGTTCAGGCCTCAGCACCAAGGCCAATTCAGCAAAATTTATTGTTGTTTATCCCGATGGGGTAGAAAGTCCGGGTGCACTGAAAGCACGGACCTGGAATGCCGGCGGATGTTGTGCCTTTGCTGCAGAGACCAATATCAACGATGTCAGGTTCCTCAGCCAGCTGATTGATGCATTGATAGCCAAATATAAAATCAATCCTAAAAAGGTATACGCCACCGGTCATTCAAACGGTGGCATGATGAGTTACCGGCTCGCGTGCGAAATAGGTGGCAAGATTGCTGCCATTGCCCCTAATGCCTGCACCATGGTGGTACAGCAGCCCTGTAACCCGGCCCGGCCCATGCCGATCCTTCATATGCACTCTGCATTGGACCAGAATGTACCCTACCAGGGTGGCATTGGAACCAATGGTCCCAGCGACCATTATAATCCGCCGCTTGATTCTGTGTTTGCAGTCTGGTCTTCGAAAAATAGTTGTGCCGTAACTGCGCAGGTACTGGTCAACGATTCGAAATATAAATATACCCGGTGGAGCAGTTGCTCCGTTGGGTCCGAGATCCGTTACTACCTCACAACCGATGGTGGTCACGCATGGCCCGGCGGCTTGCCGGGCTCATTTATGGGTGATATGCCTTCGGCAAATATCAATGCCAACGACCTGCTGTGGGAATTCTTCCAGCAGTTCACACTCCCTTAGTGTTTTTGTTATGTTGTTTATACCTCTTAACCCGCCTTCGTGGCGGGTTTTGTTTGTTACCTTTAGGCAATGACTGATTTCAGTAACCGCATCACGGAATTATTCGGGATAAAATATCCGATTATACAGGCCGGTATGATCTGGGCAAGTGGATGGCGGCTGGCCAGTGCGGTAAGCAATGCCGGCGGGCTTGGCATCATCGGTGCCGGAAGCATGTACCCGGAAACACTCCGTGAACATATCCGCAAATGCCGGGCGGCAACTGATCGCCCGTTCGGTGTTAACCTCCCGTTGTTGTACCCGGACATTGGCGCGCATATCGATATCATTATGGAAGAAAAAGTGCCGGTGGTTTTTACATCAGCCGGTAATCCGAAAACATGGACATCCATACTGAAAGGTCATGGTATGGTGGTAGTGCACGTGGTCAGCAGCAGCAAATTCGCCGTGAAGGCCGAGGAGGCCGGTTGTGACGCGGTGGTTGCCGAAGGGTTTGAGGCCGGCGGCCATAATGGCCGCGAGGAAACCACAAGCCTGGTGCTGATCCCGGCGGTGGTGGGAGCGGTAAAAATCCCGGTTATTGCAGCCGGCGGTATCGTTACGGGCCGGCAGATGTTTGCTGTGATGGCGCTTGGCGCATCCGGCGCGCAGTTCGGGACCAGGTTTGTAGCCAGTGAGGAATCTTCCTCGCACGACCGCTTCAAACAGCTTGTCACTACGTTAAAAGAAGGCGATACCCGGCTTGTTCTCAAACAGTTGACACCGGTCCGGCTTGTCCGTAACGGGTTCTACGACCAGGTAAGTGCGGCCGAACTGAAGGGAGCCACTGAAGGCGAACTGGCCGACCTGCTCGGGCGTGGCCGTTCAAAAAAAGGAATGTTTGAAGGCGACCTGGAGGAGGGTGAACTGGAAATAGGGCAGGCCGCAGCATTACTCGACGGGATTTTACCTGCCGGCAGGATCGTAGAAATAATCTGGTCCGGTTTCACCGAAGCACTGGCAAATCCGCTCAAATTGTTTTAATTTTATAAGCGTGCGACCGTAGCTGCTGTTTTAGCCAACTCTTTTAACCAGGACCATGAAATCAACAATCTCCCTGCTCGTCCTTTCCCTGCTGGGATATGGAACGGCAAATGCCAGCATCGATCCGGGCACGGATCCCATTGATGGCCGGAAAGAAGAGGTCCTTGGTATGATCCAGCAGGCGGATACAAAAAAGCCACTGGCTAAAGTAAACATCACTGCTTACCTGTTCAGCCAGAAGCAGAAGTCGGTCACGAGTGATGAGAATGGAAACTATTCCTTTGATGACCTGAAGCCAGGTACTTACCGTCTTACATTTGAGAAAGCCGGTTACAAAAAAGTCACGAAGGAAAAGGTGGTGATCCGAACCGATGAAGGTTTCCAGGTAAATGTTGAAATGGAAGAAACACGCGCGATCGATTTTGGCCCCAGCGCACTTCATTTCAGTGATTTTTAATTTTGGGATTAGTATTATACCAACCGGACCTTCAAACGTCCGGTTTTTTTATGCTTCATGGTGAAAAAAAAGTTGTCGTCCCGCAGGATCTGATTGTCATCCAGAGCCAAGCCTGAAACCTTCATGGGAGCAGGTTGTTGTCGTGAAGCCATCTGACCACCGAGGGCTTACCATAGTTCAATGAAGCACCCTGCTGCACAAATTCCTATTTTTACTTGATGGGACTCATCAAGGATATTTACTCCAGCACCTTCTACAATCGTTTCGCTGCAACACTAAAAAAAGTAAAACCATCATTCCGCCCCGAACTGTTCATCAAACAGGCGATGTCGCCAGCGTTCAGAAAGATGGAGTGGAAGGAAAGGATGAATCATACCACCACCGTCCTTCATGATTTCCTTGATAAAAACTATCCTGCTGCCATTAAAGAGATAGGGCAAATTATCGGACAGTTAAGGTCAGACGGTGTGCCGGGTGGACTTGAACATATTTTTTTGGCTGACTATATTTCACGCTACGGCCTGGACGACTTTCGCAGCTCCGTAAAAGCACTGGAGCTTGTAACCCAGTATATCAGTTGTGAGTTTGCTGTAAGGCCATTCCTGATCCGTTACCCCGAAAAGATGTATGCCCAGATGCTGAAATGGTCGCAGCACAAAAGTGCAGCCGTCCGTCGTTTATCTACCGAAGGGATACGTCCGCGTTTACCATGGGCCATTGCCGTGCCTGCCCTGAAAGCAGATCCCACCCCGGTTCTTCCCATCCTGGAAAACCTGAAGCAGGATCCGTCCGACAATGTACGCAGGAGTGTGGCCAACAACCTGAATGATATTGCCAAGGACCACCCCCTAATTGTTTTAAAAATTGCCGCCCGTTGGAAAGGCATTTCACCGGAAACAGATGCCATTATTAAACACGGCAGCCGCACCCTGCTGAAACAGGGCCACACCGAAATACTTGATCACTTTGGTCTCAGCAGCAAAAAGCTTGATGTCGGAAAATTCACGATCATCACCCAAAATGTTTCCATTGGCCAGGACCTCCTCTTTACATTCGACATCATCAACCACAACACCAAACCCTCCGTCATCCGCATCGAATATGCCATCTGGTACCTGCGATCCAACCAGACCCTCTCCAAAAAAGTATTCAAGATCGCCGAAAAGACCTTCCCCCCAAACTCCACCACCACCATCACCCGCAAAAATCCTTCAGCGTGCTGACCAGAGTTTTTTACTTCGGTCAGCACGCTTTTTCTTTACAGCGGTGACAGAAAAGCCAAGGACCCCTTCCATCTCATTATCATTTCTT
>SDZZ01000208.1 GCA_004173255.1 Chitinophagaceae bacterium
TGCACACATCAGCACCAGCTTCAGCACACTGCACAATGTGCAGCGATGTGCGGATAGATGCCGCAAGGATCTGGGTCTTGAATCCCTGGATGGAATAAATGTTGGAGATTTGTCCGATCAGCTGCACGCCATCCCAGCCACTGTCATCGATACGACCGATGAACGGGGATACGTAGGTAGCCCCTGCTTTTGCCGCCAGTATTGCCTGGGCTGCGGAGAATACGAGGGTACAATTGGTCCGGATACCGTTATCGGTAAAATATTTCAGTGCCTTAACACCATCCTTGATCATTGGCACCTTCACCACAATGTTCGGGTGGATAGCCGCCAGGCGTTTGCCTTCTTCAACGATGGTATCGAAATCGGTACCTACAACTTCGGCGCTGATATCACCATCAACGATCTCGCAGATCGTTTTGTAATGGGCGAATACTGCTTCCTGGCCTTTGATACCTTCCTTGGCCATCAGCGAAGGGTTGGTTGTAACCCCGTCGAGAATGCCCAGTTCGTTTGCTTCCCTGATCTGCGCCAGGTTTGCTGTATCTATAAAAAATTTCATACTGATAAATTTAAAAAGGCAGGCTACTTACATCGCACCGCTCAACCGCATATCCTTGCTGCCTTCCGGCCCTGGGGAGGTTCAGCAGGAGCTGGTCGTGTAAGACCTGCCGGCCGCAAAGATAACGGGAAACAGGTAAAGAAAAAAGATTCAACCAATTTGTACAACAAAATAAGTTGCTTACCGGGCAATCATGGAGCTGACCGTGGTATAACCGAGCAATTCATCGGACCGTGACCCGAACCCGCGGTAGTACACCAGCACGGTATACACGTTTTCGGTGTTGGTGAAATTTCCCTCGGTGTTATCGAGCGAAAACCGGTTCAGTACCGGGTTGCGGCTATCGGCAATGACATAGGAATAGTTATAGTAGCCCTGTTTCAGGTACAGGGTCGATTCATAAACGCCCTTGTCCGCATTATAGATCATCCTTGAGTTATCATCGGCCCGGTAGTTGGTCAGTTCGCCGAAAACGTACAGGTCTTTCCCGGCAAACGCCCTTCCCCCGGGTGGTGCAAAGGTAAAATGGACATAGGCATAATCACTTTGCCACAGCGGGTTGTTGCCATCGGTGTTCTCGATCACGTAGCGGCCGTTCTGGTCACGGTAATAAAAATAAACCTGCTGGGAGCGCTGGCTTTCGGGCCGCACGTATACGTCGGTCCTCCTGGCAGTATCGACAATGCGGTCCATCCGGTCGCTCAGCAGCCTCAGGCTTCGCAGGTCAATCCACCGCCACTCCCGCCCGGACGGGAAACTGGTCTGGTCATCATTGTATTCAAAATAGTTACCCCGGTATATACCCGGCCGGTCAACCATGGCGGCTGTGTTCCAGATATTATTCTGCAGAACCACAATTTTGAGATCCTGCGGCGACATGGTATTAATCCTTGCATTGGCGGTATTGACCACCACCTGCACGCGCTGGTCGGTCAGGAAATATTGTGAATTGAACGGCTGTTTGATCTGCGCAGCAATACTTACCCTTGAATCAACCACCAAAAATCGTTTGGTGAACAGCAGGTCCGCCGTATCATTATTCCGGAACACCTTCAGCATGTAGTTCCCCGAGCGCGACGGCACTGAACTGCGGTCGGGTATGGTAGCCTGGTAGTGGGTGTAAGGAATTTCGGAAATGGATGAATTGCGGTAGTTGGTAATGCGCGTGCTCTGGAAGCCCTTGATATAATCGAACGATGGCAGGTTGGAAACGGACCAGTCGGTATTGCAAAGCAGGAACGTATAATACAGGTTCTTGTATCCACCGGCAAGATCGTCGAAGTCGAGTTGAAGCTGGTCACCCGAGTTAAGAGTCAGGATGGGGTACGACAATGCATCCCCTGCCCTTGTCAGGGTAACCGTGCGTATGTCGGGCATGTAGACCTGGTCAGGGATCTGCGAATGGCCCGCAGTGAACAGCAGTACAAGGAAAGAGGTCAGGATCGTTTTCATGCCTGTGAGTTTATTTAGCAATGCATTGCAATATTGTGAAAAATGGGTAAACCCCGCCATAAATATTCGGAACAGCTTACTTTTGCGCACTATGGTTATGGTCAAGACAAACATTTCAATTTGAGGGTTGCAGCATTCATAGCGAACCGGATTGCTTTTAACCGGTCTTCCAAATCAGAGCCGGGCGGGAAAAGGTCTTTTTCCCGTTTTATTATCCGGATCTCCATTTCGGCGACGATCATCAGTGTGGCAGTCATGATCATTACCCTCGCCTTTGCCAACGGTTTCCAGCAGGAAGTAAGCCAGAAAGTTTTCAGTTTCTGGGGCCATGTGCGGGTGCAGGAAAAACAACCATTCAAGACACTGATCGCCGAAGAAACACCGCTGGTGATGGACCCCGGGCTGGTGAGTGAAATAAAGAAGGACCCGCGGGTGGAAGACATCCATCCCTTTGCCACCAAGTATGGCATCCTTAAAACTTCGGAGGAGGTGGAAGGCGTAATGGTGAAGGGTTTTGACAGGACCTATAATTTTTCCCACCTCAAACGGTTTATAAAAGAAGGCAGGCCGGTACAGTTTAACGACAGTACCTACAGCCGCGAGATCATGATCTCTTCCTACACAGCGGCGCAACTAAAACTGAAACTGAACGATGCCGTGCTGATATATTTTATCAGGCCAGATGCCGACCAGGAAACCGGCACACCGGATATACGGCCCGACAAACTGAAAATCTGCGGCATTTATTCAACCGGCATAGAAGACTATGATAAACAATTTGCCATTGCCGATATCCAGCTCATCCGGCAACTGAACGACTGGGACCGCAACCAGGCCGGAGGATATGAAATTTTCCTGAACAACTACGAGCAGACAACTAAAGTGGCGGATGATATTTATGATCTCGACGGATTTCCGGTAACCTGGGACAGCCAGAGTGTACAACAGATTTCACCCAATATTTTCGACTGGCTCAACATGCAGGACACCACCCGGAATGTACTGATCGGGTTTATGATGATTGTGGCCATCATCAACCTGATTACCTGCCTGATCATACTGGTGCTCGAACGTATCCGGATGATCGGGGTACTGAAGGCACTGGGAGCAACTGACTGGACGGTCCAGAAAATTTTCCTGCGTCATTCACTCTTCATCACCCTTACCGGTATTTTTATAGGAGCCGCACTGGCACTGGGTTTCCTGTACCTGCAGAAAGCAACCGGTTTTATCAAACTAAACGAAGAAGCTTACTACCTGAGCGAGGCCGCGGTGCAGATTGTATGGTGGCAGGTGGGACTGATCTGTGCGGGAACCCTGCTTGTATGTTTCCTCGTGCTGATGATCCCTTCCATCCTGGTAAGAAAAATTTCCCCGGTAAAAGCAATTGGTTTCAGGTAAACAATGACCAAAAACTGAATTCATGCACACCCTATCGGTCTAAACAAGGTGTGACAAAATAATACCGGTTGCCACCGCCGCATTCAACGATTCTGCATGGCCAATCCGCGGAATGGTGATTTTATGGCTGACCATATCGAGAATCAGCGGGTCAATACCCTTCGATTCATTACCAATAATGATGATCCCTTCTTTCAGTTTTGCCATTTGAGTGATATCGGTTCCATCGAGTGCAGCTGCATAAAGACCGTTGCCTTTATTCGCTTCCAGCCAGTCGTGCAGGTCCGTGTACAACAGGGTTACCCGGGCGATGCTGCCCATGGTAGACTGTACCACTTTCGGATTGTAAAGGTCCGCCGTACCATGGTTGCAGGCCAGCTGTGTAATACCAAACCAGTCAGCAATCCGGATAATGGTACCAAGGTTACCCGGGTCCTGGATGGTATCCAGCGCCAGCGTAACCCTGCCGGCGGTTTCCAGGGTGGTGACCGGGTCGGGAATGGCCAGCACAGTGATCACCTGGTTAGCGGTAGCCAGTTGCGACATCCGGCTCAGCTCGTCTTCCGTAACCGGGATCATGGTAGTATGCGGGTAAAGGCCCTGGAACCGGGCTATCCAGCTTTCGACTGCAAAGATCTCCCGCACCTGCAGCGCCATGCTGACCAGCAGTTCCTCCGCCAGCTTTGGTCCTTCCGCAATAAACAGCCCCTCCTGCTCCCGTTGTTTTTTATGGCCTAAACTTTGAATATATTTGAGCCGCGATTTACCCAGCATGTGTTTAATTTATTTATGTTATCAGGCAAGCCACAAATTTCCCGATTAATACCGTTTGTTGTTTTCCCCCTTTTAATAATTGCGGCGCTTTCGTCCTGTACCATCGTCAAAAAATACCAGCCAGGGAAACCGTTCGTTTACAAAACAAATATCAACTTAATAGGGAACTTCTCCAATGACCGCAAGCAGGAACTGCTGACGGCCCTGGAAGGACAGCTGGACGACAGCATGCAGGCAAGGAAGGTGGACAAACTTTTATGGAGTGTAATGAAGTCACCCCCGGTGTTTGATTCTTCCTATGCCGACCACTCCATCCTGTTCATGGGTGCACTGCTCAACTCCCTTGGTTATTTCACCGACTCCACCACCTACACCTACAATATCAAACGGTTTGACCGTGAAAACGGAAACCTCTTTTACCGGGTATTCGCTTCAAAAAGCAAGGAACCGCAATACCGGACTTTCGTCGACTTCAATGTTAAACCGGGCAAACTGGTGCGCCTTGACTCGATCAGTTATACCATGCGCGATACCCTGCTGCAGCATATCACCGACTCTTCGACCGGCTCTGCGTTTATTAAAAAGGGAGACGCATTTGCGAAGGCACCGATCTCGATTGAGCTGGACCGGCTGACTGACCTATATCGTAACAATGGTTACCTGCGTTTTACACGCGACGAACTGGTGGGCCTGTGGGATACACTGGATGTGGCGTTGTTACAACCCACTCTCGATCCTTTTGAACAACTCGAATTACTGCAGCGACTACAACTACGCAGGCAGAACCCGACAGCCAATCTCGAAATCCGTCTGCGCACAATCGACAGCCTGAAACTGACGCGGTACTACATGGGTAATGTGACCGTGTTTCCGGATTACGGAACAGATACCGTGGGCAAAAAACCAAGGGAAACGCTGATCGACGGTATTACGGTTGTCCAGTACACGAACATGTTCAAACCAAAAATTTTCCCACCCAATATATACCTGCCGGCAGACAGCATTTATCGTCTGCGACGGTACACGCGCACCATCAACCGACTGAACCTGCTGGGGGCATGGCGGCTGGTGAGCATCGACCAGGTAATACGACCCAACGAGGACACGGTGGACTTTGTAGTGCGGCTTACACCGGCAAAAAAATATTCGTTCAACACCAACCTCGAAAGCAGTATCAACCAGAGTGCCATCTCGGGTAACCTCTTTGGCATTGGCGTGAACGCCGGGATCCAGAACAGGAACTTTGCCCGCGGAGCCAACCTGGCCAATACCAACCTGCGTTATGGAATTGAGCTGGGCGCAACAGGCGGAACGCAGTTTATCCAGACGCAGCAGCTGAGCTTCAGTCATAACATTTATTTCCCGAGATTCATCTTTTTGCCCGGTGTTGATATAGTGCCATTCAACCGCCGGGACAACTGGCGCACATTATTTTCCTTCAGTGCCGCAAGGACCCAGCGTCGCGTCCTGTACGATCTTTCCACTATCAATGGTGCGTGGGGTTATGAATTCCAGCGCAGGAACGTACTACTTACTTTCAAGTTGCCAAATATTGAATACGCTTTCCTGGTAAAAAAAGACAGTCTCAATAAACTGATTATCCGGAATCCTTCGCTCGCTAATATTTTTACGGATGGGTTTGTATCAAGTGTCATCACCAACTTTACACTAAGCGGAGGAAGTACCAACCGCCTGAATGTGTTGCGGGCCAATGTGGAAGAATCGGGTTTGCTGACAGGCATGATCAGGAACTCATTTCTCGACAGCCAGCTGTACCGGTTTATAAAAATGGATGTGGAACTGGCCAGGCTGATCCGAATGAAAAAGACATCGGTTGCCCTGCGGTTCTTTGCCGGCGCGGGTTATGAGTTTGACAATACCCGGAATCCACTGAAACGGAATAACATGCCCTTCTTCAAACAATACTTTAGCGGAGGTCCCAACAGTATGCGCGCATGGTCATTGCGAAGGCTGGGACCTGGTTCCACCATCAAGGATTTTATCGGTGTGGGCAGTAGTCCCGACCGTTATGGGGACATGCAGCTGGAAGCCAATGCTGAATACCGTTTTCCAATCGGCAAGCCATTCGGGATAAAAATAAATGGTGCGCTGTTTGTCGATGCCGGGAATGTGTGGATGATCAAACGGGCGGGGCATGACGCGGAGGAAGTGTTCAAGCTCAGCCGGCTTGGCCGCGATATCGCCGTTGGTGCAGGTGGTGGCTTGCGGGTCGATTTCGACTTCTTTGTGATCCGTTTTGACTATGCGTATAAAGTGAAAGATCCAAGTCCGGCCCTCGCCGACGCTGCCGTACAGAACAAATGGTTTGGATACCGTTTCTTCCAGGGTGACCAGTTCCAGCTGGGTATCGGGTATCCGTTTATATTCTGATTAATGTGTTGTGGGTTGCTTCCGGTGTGCAGTCCAACCGGCGATGGACCGGATTCATTTAGCTGCATAAAGCTGGATTACTGCTTGTTTGAGCTTACCCGTTTTCCCCTTCGAACGACTTTTTAAATTCTTCCATCGTCATTGCATCGTCCACGTAAAACTCCCCGATTTTTGTTCGTCGCAATGAGCTCAGGTAACCTCCGCAGCCAAGCTCTTTCCCGAAATCATTCGCGAGGCTCCGGATATAGGTTCCGGTGGAGCAGACTACCCGGAAAAAAACGGCTGGCAGTTCGACCGATGTGATCTCAAACGTAGTGACAGTAAGTTTACGTGGCTCCAGTTTGACCTCCTTTCCCTGTCTTGCCAGTTCATAGACGCGTTTACCATCTACCTTGATAGCAGAGTGTGCCGGGGGCACCTGCATGATTTCACCGGTAAATGGTTTAGTTGCAGCGTGGATCATTTCTTCGGTTATATGCGCGACCGGCTGGTGATTTTCGGGTTCACTTTCGAGATCGTAGGTGGGGGTGGTGGCACCCAGTGTGATACTCCCCGTGTATTCTTTTTCACGGGCCATGTATTCATTGATGTTCTTTGTGAATTTACCGGTGCAGATGATCAGCAGCCCGGTGGCAAGCGGATCGAGGGTTCCGGCATGGCCCACCTTTTTTACCTTCACCAGGTTCCTGATTTTTCGAACCGCATCAAAGCTGGTCCAGTGCAGGGGTTTATCAATCAGCAATACGCGGCCTTCGGCAAAACTATTCATCGCGCGAAGATCGGGATTCCGTAGTTAAATCGACATCCTCGTCTTCAGCTCCAGATATTTATTGATCGTATTGACGGTAAGGTTTTCGGGTGTGGTGAGCACAGAAACGATTCCCTGTTTATGGAGTTCGCGAACCATCAGGCGTTTTTCAAATGCAAACTTTTCCGCGATGGTCTTGATGTAAATGTCTTCAATGGTTGTGGCCTTGCTCTCACGCAGTGTTTTCAGTTCAGTGTTTTCGAAAAACACCACCAGCAACAAATGGTACCGCGCAATCCGTTTGAGCGCGGGCATTTCCCGGTTGAGGCTTTCCATCGATTCGAAATTGGTAAACAGCACTACCAGTCCGCGGTTGGTGACGCGGTTACGGAT
>SDZZ01000713.1 GCA_004173255.1 Chitinophagaceae bacterium
TCAATGATCCGTTTTTCCATTTCGTTCACCATGATCTTCATGGTTCGGCTGAGGCGGTCGCTGTTATTCCGGTTATACCGGGCTTTGAAAAAGTTAATGGTCGCAATACCGATAATGATAAACGAAAAAATACTGATGAAGATAATGGTACTGTGAACCTGGTTACGGATGTTGAAGTGGAAGAAACGCCGGAACCCTTTCCAGTCGTGCGTTGCACGGATCCCCAGCGACAGTGCCTGCACAATAAACACAAGGAAGATGAACGAGCAGAAAATATAGGAAAACAACGTGATCGACTCGATGGCAGTATCCTGTTTGCGTGCCATAACCACTACCCTGTCCTTTCCTGCGTGATACCATAGCTCATCATAGGCCCCATTGGTACGCCGGACAAATTCATTCGACGCCGAAATCTTTTTAGTATCCAGGCGGGTGGAAAAGGGATATTTGTTCGACATGCTGATCAGCCTGCCGTGACTATATACGGCAAAGGAATAGATTGGCGAATTTTCAGGGTCGTTCTTCTTGTACTGCTTGAAAAGCTCCGGGAAAAGGGCATCGCTGCTATATTTCTTCGGGTTGGAGATCACAAAAAAGTACCCTAGCCTGCCGCCGGTCGAATCGACCAGTGTACGCTGGGTGATATAGGTAAATTTATCAAACGCGGTTTCGTAATAATACAGGTCGGGTGTACCGGTTACCCTGGCCTGCTGTTTAACAATAGTATTCAGCGCCTCATAGGTGGTAGGATCATCATTGTACAACGCATGGAAACTGGAGTCAAACACATACAGTTTGGTATCATACTTATTCAGGTAACCGCTGTAGTTATCGCTGAGGATACTGTCGCGCAGGTGCTGGCTGGCAATGCTATCCTTGAACCGTTTAAAATTTTCAGAAAGGAAATCATTGTCCAGGTATTTCAGGGCAATGTTCATCAGGCGTTCGCTGCCCGGGTCGGCCTGGAAGGCCAGCTTCTCTGCATAAAACTGCCGCTTCTCCCACTCCTTCTTTTTATTCTGGTCAAGCATGATGGCAGCGATCGACACGGAGAAAATAAAAATCCAGAATAACACACCAGCTACGTTAATACGGAACCGGTTCAAAATAAGCCCCTCGCGGCTGATCAGCCAGGTGTATCCCAGCAACCAGATGAGCACAGGTATAAAAAACAACACGCGCGGATCGCCGCTTTTTGCAGTCAGGTATACGAGCCCGGAAAAAGAGATGATAAAATAAACCAGCCATGTCCTGGTCTTCAGCAATGGGAAAATAATACGGAACAGCAGCTGGGTAAAATAATAGTAAGAAAGAGTGAGCGTGGCCAGTACGATGAAACCGAACACGGTGTACCGGTCCAGGCTGAAGAAATTGGTTACGTCGAACGAAATTTTTGAATCGGCCACTATGCTCCTGATCACCGTAGCCAGGATAAAGGTGGAATAGATCAGCAGGCACACTGAAACGAGTCCCACCGTCCACCGCAGCCATTCCGGCAACCGGTACAACTGGTTCTCGAGCCGCTGGATGCGGAACCAGGTAAACAATACTATCCAGCAAAAGAGGGCGGAGTTCATCATCAGGTCACCGAGCGACTGCTGTATGATACTGGACCCGTAAATAGACGG
>SDZZ01000714.1 GCA_004173255.1 Chitinophagaceae bacterium
GGTTAACCCTTTTCCCCGGGCTGTCTTCGGGCCAAATGAAGTGGAACAACTTGGCGCAATCGTAACACAACTGGCCAACAGCGACCTGCGCTGGGAACGTAAGAAGACCCTCAACTTCGGAGTGGAAGCGGGTTTCCTGAATAATATGTTCTCCCTGACTGCAGATTATTTTATTGCCAAAACCAATGACGTACTGGTGGATCTGCCTATCAGCCTTACCACGGGTAACGCCGGCGGTAACCCTGCCGTTAACGCTGCATCCATTGAGAACAGGGGTTTCGAACTTGCATTGACCTTCCGTCCCAAATCCAGCAAGGAATTCCGCTGGGATGCCACAGTCAACTTCACTACCATCAAAAATGAAGTGAAGGCTTTTGGCGACGCGAGTACAAAATATACACAGCTTGGCGACGCACGTACGCAGATCGGACGTTCCATCGGCGAATGGTATGTGCTGAAAACCGACGGTATTTTCCAGACACAGGCCGAAATCGATGCACATAAGGGCAGCACCGGCGATGTGTTGCAGCCATGGTCACAACCGGGCGATATCCGCTACGTGGATGTAGATGGCGACGGCGTGCTTGACCTTGACAAAGACCGTTATTATGCCGGCAGTCCCTGGGCCAAGTTCGAGGGTGGGCTGCTGCTGAATTTCTATTACAAAAATTTCAGTGTCAACATGCAGTGGTATGGTGTGGTGGGCAACCAGCTGTATAACCGCCCACGGTATACAGTTGACCGGATGGACCAGAATACCAACTTCCGCGAAGGCGCTACATTCTGGACAGCACAGGACCCGAGCGGCGAATGGCCAAGGGCAGCCATCAATTCACCTGACAAAGGCCTGCAATATAACGCGCTGCCACAGAGTGACCGCTGGCTCGAAGATGGCGACTACCTGCGCCTGCGCAACCTGGAGATTGCCTATACAATCAGTAAGAAAACCCTTGCTAAATGGAAAATGCAGGACACAAGGGTATTTGTCAGCGGACAAAACCTGTTTACGTTCACCGCATACAAAGGACTTGATCCCGATATCACCGGCGTCAACATTTTTGAACGCGGGCTCGATAACGGCCAGTATCCGGCGCTCCGCATAATTTCAGCAGGTATCCGATTCGGTTTTTAACCAAACACAATCAACATTAAAGTCATGAACAGATTATATAAATATTGTATTGCCGCGGCACTGGTATGCTCCATGCCTTCCTGTAAAAAGTACACCGATCTTGATATCGAGAATCCCAATCGGCAGGATGAATCAAATTTCTGGCAAACCGGTGATGACGCGCTGCTTGGTGTCAATGCCATCTACGGTAATTTTTACCGGAACGGCGCACCGGGTTCCAGGTGGACACCCTTCTATTTTGATGTGCGTTCCGATGACGGGTATTCCACCAGCGGATGGAATGAACTTCGAAGCATCAGCGGCCTGAACATTACCCAGTACAGTTTTGAAGTAAATATTGACACATGGGCACACCATTACCGTGGGGTGTTCCGTGCCAACCAGGTGATCGACAAGGTACCCGGTATCACCATGGACGAAACATTAAAAGCACAGTATATTGGTGAAGCAAAATTCCTTCGCGCCATCACCTACTACAACCTGGTTAC
>SDZZ01000209.1 GCA_004173255.1 Chitinophagaceae bacterium
CCCGTTTTTCCGGCTGCGGAAATGGGGGAGTACTGCCTTCGTTACATCCAGTAAACCAATCACGTTCGTATCAAACTGCCGGCGGATATTTTCCCTGGCAAAAGCTTCGAGCGGACCATAGGCACCGTAACCAGCGTTGTTAAGCAGCACATCGATATGGCCAAACTGACTGATGCCAAGTGCCACCGCCTGGTCGATGGAGGCGGGGTCAAGTACGTCCAGTTTTGTAACCAGTACATTTTCCAGTTTTCCCAGTTCTGTTTCATTGGCCGGAGTGCGCATGGTGGCTACTACATTCCATCCTTTTGACTGGAAGTACTTTACTGTATCACGGCCAATACCGCTGCTTGCACCTGTTACGAGAATTGTCTTTTTCATGTTGTTTGTTTTTATGATGTAAAGGTGCATCACGTCAGGTGCCGCCTGTTAACACGAATTGTGGGAGCTTGTATACTTTTTGCGGAATCATGCGTGCGGAAGATGATTTACGCATGGGCAGGTCTTTACCTGGTATGTAGCGGGTTTATGCAATAGCTTTCAAACGCAAAACGGCCAGGAATGAGTCTCCTGGCCGTTTATAACAAGATGTATGCATGCCCGGTTGGCGGGCAGCAGGATGATCCGGATTATCCCGGCATCCTTGAAATGTATTTTTCGATCTGTTTAATCTGGTCAACAATCTGTGGGGTGGTTGGCTTCAGGGCTTTTGC
Source organism: Chitinophagaceae bacterium (assembly GCA_004173255.1). GTDB lineage: Bacteria > Bacteroidota > Bacteroidia > Chitinophagales > Chitinophagaceae > JBEVJC01. The sequence goes on from SDZZ01000209.1 coordinate 711, forward strand.
CTTGCGGAAAAAATCCTTTGAAGCGCGGAACTCGCGTTTGTTCATCATGATGCTGCACATCTGGAGGTAAGCGGCTGCTTCATTCTCTTTATCGGGCAAACCCTTGCGCAGTGCCTGGCGGATATAACTCTCGGCCTGGCGGATATCATTTTTCTGCATCGACAGCATACCCATCTGCAACAGGCTTGCGCCTTCGGCTTCTTTCATTGGCATACCCAGGTCGAGACCTTTCTTCATCATTTTTTCTGCGCCATCAAAATCCTGTTTCATCATGGCGATATTTCCCTTCAGGGTGTAGTAGACCGAACGGATCGGTTTATACAGCAGGTTCGGGAACTGGATCGAGTTCAGTACTTTTTCAGCCCCGTCCATATCACCGTTTTCCATGTATTCCTGGATGAGGCGCAGTGGTCCGAAAAAGAAATGGCCAAGTACGAGTATCACCCCTACAAGGTGAAGCGGGAAACCCGGCCAGAAGCCGGCCACATAGTTAACATAGGCACCCAGTGCGATCAGGGCAATCCCGATCCAGAGGCGGTACTTGATGAGTACGTTGTAAAACTTCATTCTTATTGATTTTGATCAGTGTGACAGTTCCTGCTGCCACTGCATTCCAGCGATCTTGTACTGGTTGGGGCAGGGCGACAAGGGGAGCGCAAATGTATGGCTTTTCGGCGGGCATTGGGCTGCCGGAAAGGGGATGCGGGGAAAATTCAGGGCGGGGTGGCGTGGCAGTCGTCGAATCAAGGGACGATCACGTGCGTCCCGGAGGGTGGCACGCGGGAACAACCGGAACTGCAGGAGGTTTCAGGACCTATTGCCGGGCATCGTTGATTTCCAGCCAGTAACCGTCGGGATCGGTGAAATACACCTGTTTAACCCCATCTACCCGGAGGGTGAAGGTCGATTTGTCGCCACCCCAGTTTTCGAAGGGGACATGATTTTTTTCCAGCGTTTTGATGAATTCATCTACCGAGGCTACGGTGAAACAGAGATGGGAGTTCTTATCGTGCATTTCGGCTTTGGCGGCGCCGCTGATCAGGTGCAGGTGGGATTTTGGGCCTACGGCAAACCAGGTATGCCTTCCGTCATGGAACGGTTCAGGAATGGTATCGAGACCAACAATGTCCTGGTAAAACTTTGTCGATTTCTGCAGGTCCACCACATACACGGCAATATGGTTCAGGGAGGCCCTGGGCTTGTCCTGGGCGGAAACCGCGAGGGTGCAGGTAATGGCAGTTATGAGCAGCAGGGTACGATACTTCATATGGTCAGTTTCCTGCAATTTAATCACTCTGACCTGAACTTTTACTCTTTGCCCGCACGGCGATCATTCCTTCCCGTAGGCCATGCCATTGATCCACAGGATGCGGGCGCCTTTTACGCAACGGAATTCAACGGCATATGTTTTTGGCCGTCCTTCCATGTCGGAAAAAAGGATGCTCCAGTTGTCGGGCATGGTCATGGTGCCGGCAGATTGAACATGCTGGAATTTTGCAGCACCGGTAACCCCGCTTGCCACGTGTATTTCCCAGTTATATTTGTTGCCCGTTTGGAAGGCGTACGTCTGGGAAGAGGAGTATGTAGTTGAACCCGCTGCAAAACCCGTATAGACATTGACATATTGTGTAAGACCTGTAAAGCCGGTTGTCCATTTACCAACCAGGTCCGCCGGATCAACAGCAAATTTGTTGTAGTTCCCCATCCTGATCATGGGATCCCATACCCTCGAGTACGAATCATACTTGTCGACCCCGAATACCCGCGTGAATGTGGCCCGGTCGGGACAGATAAATTCCATCCAGTACCCTTCTTTACCGCGATAGTTAAAGAGTGCTACAAATTTATCGTGGCCAGACTGGTCAGTCAATGTGCCTGCCAAAAAATGAAGTGGTTCGTAAGATGCATATGACGACAAACGTTCAAAGTTGCGCAGGTTCGTGTACTTCGGGCTGATTAAAAAATCCCACACTTTGTTCTCCTGGTCGCTGGCCACGGAATTGTATTCATCCGACACAGGGTTCGGATAATGGATCAATACCTTTACACCCTCCTTTGTCACCTCCACCCAATCGGGCCGGATGGTACTTACCCATCCATCATCGAAACTGGTGGTATTGAATTTAAATCCATCGCTGATGCCGGGCGGGGAAGTCGCGGTATTATCATTGGCCTGTAATACAGTACTGGCCTGGGTTGCGCCATCTGCAGGTATGTCCAGGACAATATTGTCAATCACGGCGTAGGCATCGGGCAGGTAGCGGTCACTGTTGGTAGTAATCAGCACACTCATCATTTTGCCATAGCCACTGAATACGGTCAGCAATGCCACCGCATCCGCATTATTAAACCGGAACTGCGAGCCGGCCGTTTTTACCTGCCATCCATTCGACTCCAGTACCGTATCGCCCTGCGCCGCAGGCGCCTGTAATTGTTTAACCACAATATCCTGCCACTCGCTGCTGAAGTCCGTTTGTATATCCCCTTTCGAAGGCAGGCTCTGGTACATGGTCAATGTACAGAAGCTCTGGTCTTTTTTATCGGTGACAGAGTACAGCATCACGTTGTTTTTGATTTCCTTTTTCCAACCCGACGGAGCGGTATAGCTGGCAAGGTCAAACTTGTCCGACTGTGCCTTGCAACCCGTGCAGGCTGCCAGTACCAGTAGCAGCGATTTTACGAATCCTGCCATCACAAAGGACTTCCCTGATTTCTGTAAACGCGAGATGTACATCATAACATTGGTTGAAGTGTTAATGCCTGCGGCCGGCGAAAGGCCGTGTGCCGCATGCAGGGTAAAAGTAATACCGCGGTTGGGCGCGGGTATACCCTGAAAACAGGATTTATGATGCCCTGATAAATCATGGAAAAAGGGTACACGGTGCCGGGTATCCCTTCGTTTATTTGTAAGGTGAGAATCCTTTTTGTAAATTCCGGTATGCGTAAACTAATTGCTGCAGCAGGCTTGTTGCTGGCTGTACTTCGTGTTTCCTCCCAGGAAATAATGGATGTAGACAGTCTCCTGAAACTGCTTCCATCAGCAAAACAGGATACCAATACCGTGGTGCTTTACATCAAAATAGGGCAGCAGTATGAAAATAATAATCCGCAACTGGCGGCAGCGTATTACCGGTCGTCCTGGGCATTGAGTAAAAAGCTGAATTATCTAGCGGGGGAAATCAAATATGCCACCAACTATACCTACCTGCTGAACATGCGCGGCATGTATGATTCATCGCTAACATTGAACCTCTATTCGTTACAACTGGCAAGGCAGCTGAATGACAGCTTGTATATTGGTAAAACGCTGTTCAACACCGGCACATCGTACCAGCAGATGGGAGAGTATGAAGAAGCAACCAAATGTTATGAGGAGGGAAAGGTGATATTTGAAAAGTTCGGCAACGCAACTATTGTGGCGCAGTCGTACGATGTGCTCCAGGTACTTGCCTATAACCTGAAGGACTATGCAAAAGGGGTTGCCCTTGGTGAGAAAGCGGTCAGCCTGATCCGTCGTAACAGGGCCGCCAGCAGCTGGCTGGGGCCTACGCTGATTAACCTTGGCACCAACTATACCCAGGCCAGGATGCCGGAGAAAGCTTTCGCCGTTTACAAAGAGGCACTGGCGATCAGTAAGAGCGAGGAAAATGAGTTTATGGAACTGGCTGTACTGATGGACCTGGCAGATCTGGAAATCCAGTCAGGACAATATGCGCCGGCCAAACCGTACCTCGAAAAGGGACTCGTGCTGGCACGTAAGCTCGAGTCATACGAAAACGAGCTGATCTGTCTCAGGGGCATTGCCTACACCTATCTGCATTCGGGTGATTATGCAAAATCAGACCAGTACATCGCCGATGCGCTGGCAATTTCGTTCAGATACAACCTTCGCGCCGAGCGGGGTGACCTGTATACCCATCTCTCCAACCTCGCTTATGCAAAGCAGGATATGAAGATGGGCGCATACTATGCCCGTGAAAGCAGTGCGCTGGGTGACAGCCTGCTCAATGAAAGTGTCAGGAAGACGACCCTTATGCTGGAAAAAAAATACGAAACAGAAAAGGACAAGTCGCAGATCCTGAAACTGGAATCTGATAAAAAAGAACAGCAGTTCACCATCGATCGCAAGAATGTGCTCAATGCGGCATTGATTGCCGGTGCCGTGGTACTGGTGCTGCTGATCGCACTGCTCTATCGCAACTACCGGCAGAAGCAGGCGCTGCAGCAACAACGCATTACCGAACTGGAAGCAGAAAAACAACTGGCGGCAACCGAGGCGGTACTGAAGGGGGAGGAACTGGAGCGGACCAGGCTTGCACGTGACCTGCATGATGGTTTGGGAGGTATGTTATCAGGGATCAAATACTCGTTAAATACTATGAAAGGAAATATGATCATGACGCCTGAAAATGCGCAGGCGTTTGAGCGAAGCGTCGACATGCTCGACAGCTCCATCAAGGAAATGCGAAGGGTGGCCCACAACATGATGCCGGAAGCCCTGGTCAAATTCGGGTTGGATGAGGCGTTAAAGGATTTCTGCAATGATATCAACCAGAGTGGTGCGCTGACGGTGAACTACCAGTCAATTGGCCTGAAAGACGCTGTGCTGGAGCAGACCATGGCGATTACCATTTACCGCATTGTGCAGGAACTGATCAATAATACCATGAAACATGCCGGCGCTGCCAATGCCATTGTGCAGGTCACCAAAACCAACGACCAGCTGGCCGTTACGGTGGAGGATGATGGGAAAGGTTTTGATACCTCGATCCTGCGTGCGGCAAAAGGTATTGGATGGAGTAATATCCAGAACCGGGTTGAGTTCCTGAAAGGCCGGATGGATGTCAGTTCCCAGGAAGGCAAGGGCACATCTGTGCTGATTGAGATCGGGGTCTGAGTCGTCTTTACACTGCCTTACGGGATAGTTGTCATGCTGTACCGGGAACTCATGCATCGATACCCGGCGGCTGCTTATCCAGCGAACGGAGGAAACTTTCAGCGATGCGCAGGTGTGATTTCCTTTTCTGGCGGTCCATTTTGTCCAGGTTTTTCAGCAGCATACCCAATCTTGGATTGCTTTCAAAGAAATCACGGTGAACTGACAGGAATCTCCAGAAAAGTCCATCCCATATTTCCTGCCATTTCCCTTTTTCCCAGTTGCCCATTTTTAACAGGTAATTACTTCCGCTGATATACGGTTTGGTGGTCATCAGTCCGCCATCAGCAAACTGCGTCATGCCGTAGGTGTTCGGTACCATCACCCAGTCGTAGGCGTCGATATACATTTCCATAAACCAGCGGTACACTTCGTCGGGGTCAAACTCACAGAGCAGCATAAAATTTCCCATCACCATCAGTCGCTCGATATGATGGGCATACGAACTCTGCAGCGTTTTGTGAATTACCCTATCAACCGGTACAATACCCGTTGTGCCTGACCAGAAACTTTCCGGGATTTTCCGGGTGAATCCCCAGAAGTTGCCGTTGCGTTGTTTCACCCCTTCCCTCCGGTAAATGAGGTGTACAAATTCCCGCCATCCGGTTACCTGGCGGATAAACCCTTCGACGGAGTTGATCGCAATTTTTGCTTCCCCTGCGTATTCAAGCACCTCATCTATTACCTGTTGCGGAGTAAGTAACCCGATGTTCAGCATGGCCGATAATCCTGAATGATACAACAGGCCTTCACTGGCAACCATCGCATCTTCATACGCCCCAAAATTTGCAAAACGCTGGCTGAGAAAATCACCGAGCCATTGTTCGGCTTCATCATGGGTGACCGGATAGAACCCATTTTTTTTAAAGAATGGCGGCTCTGTGTTCCCATAGTTTTCCGGAAAATGCCGGTCAACATAATTGATTGCTTCCGGAACAAACTGTTCGTTCACCGGTAACGGGACAGGTGGTACCTCCAATCCTTTGGGAAACCGAAGCCGGTTATTTGCATCAAACGACCACCGGCCGCCCACGGGCTGTCCATCTCTTGTCAGCAGGATTTTGCGCAACTTCCGCTGCGCAATGTAGAACGAGGTCTGGAAGTACGTGGTTATTCCATCAAACTGTTTATCAATATCGGCCATGGTATTCAGGAATGCGGGTGTGTCATACCGGCGGAGCGTGATGCTGTAAGGCGCTGCGGCCTTGGTCAATCGTTTTTCCAGCCAGTCGTCGTGAACATCAGCATACCGGATTTCGCTGCAACCGGACTCGCCCAGGTAGCTGGTCAATGCTGCAACCCCTGCATGATCATGGCCGCATTCAATATAATGAACCTTACATTGCTGGTCCTTCAACCACCCTTCGTAGTACTTCATCGAAGCCCGGTGCAGTACCAGCTTTTTCCTGTTAAAATTATACTGGGTAAAAAACAATTCTTCTTCCACCAGGTATACGCTGCAACCCCGGCTGATGGCCGGATGGTTTTTAAAAAGCTGGTGGGGAAATACAATGACAACAGTGGATGGGGCAGGCTGCGATGACATGCGGACTTTAACAGTTGGTTACAAGAAACGAGCCACTGGTAATGCGGTGGGTGTGTCAGTGGATGTCCAGGTCATACTTTCTCAGAAGCCCGCCCAGCCCGTCTTGTGAGACCTTCATTTTTTTTACCTGGTTTTTTTCCGGATCAATGGTATAGTTGATGGAGGTGCGGAGGTCGGCCTTTGCAAGGATACTGTTTTCGAAAACGGAATTGTGCAGGTCGCAGTTGGTGAACACGGCCTGCGTCAGGTCGGTCCCTGAAAAATCCACTTCATGCATGGCGCAGTCCGTGAAGATTGTTTTCTTCATTTTCATTTTAAAGAAGCCGGCAAGGTTAAGGATGCATTTCCGGAATCCCACGCTGAACAGGAAGGGGTCGCAGGTTTCAAAGCGGATGCCGAGTAATTTGCAATTCATGAATTCCACACCCCGGAAGGCGGTGCCGGCTGTTTTTGCCATCATCAGGTT